>QLUI01000016.1 GCA_018725345.1 Bacillota bacterium
GCGTTACGTCCGGCTTTGCCACTGTCTGTGCAAATGGGTAAAGGTTAACTGCCACAAGGTCGATAGAGCCGATGCCGTGCTCCTCCAGCTGCCGGCGGTGTTCTTCAATGTCGCGACGGGCAAGAATGCCGCCGTGGATTTTAGGGTGAAGTGTCTTAACGCGACCATCCAGAATTTCCGGAAAGCCGGTAATCTCAGAGACGCTTTTCACCGGAACTCCGGCGTCAGCCAAAGCTTTTTTCGTACCTCCGGTGGAAATAACGGTAAAACCCTGTTCTACCAGGCCTCTAGCAAAATCTACTAGCCCAGTCTTGTCTGATACGCTTAACAATGCCAACTTACTCATTAATAACGCACCTTCTTCCCATTAATTTAATTTTACCCTGGACCCAGAGGTTGATGGCTTTGGGGTAAAGCTTATGCTCTAGTTGTCGAATCCGCTCATGCAAAGTTTCCACCGTATCATCGTCATAGACAGGGACTGCTTCCTGGAGCAGAATCGGTCCGGTGTCCATCCCCTCATCCACAAAATGGACTGTGCAGCCGCTGACTTTTACGCCGTAAGCCAAAGCATCAGCTACGCCATGACCTCCCGGGAAAGCCGGCAGCAGGGAGGGGTGAATATTCAAGACTCGCTGTTTAAATGATAAAAAAAACACTGGCGTAATTATGCGCATATACCCGGCGAGCACCACAAGGTCTGTCTGTGCTTCTTCCAGAAGACAGACGACCTTACGGTCAAATTCTTCCCGCGAAGCATAATCTTTTGCCCTCAGGTATTTTATCGGGATATTTCGCCTTTTAGCGCGCTCCAAAGCATACGCCTCTTTTCTGTCGCTTATTACCAGTACCACCTCTGAGTCTAGAATCTCTCCTCTATCTAAGGCATCCAGAATTGCCTGCAGATTGCTCCCGCTGCCTGAAGCTAACACAGCGATTTTCTTTTTCAATTCCACAACCTCCACTAGAACAGCTAAAAGTTAAAGCCGTACTCCTTCTCTTGGCACCACTCCTCCTAAAAGGAGCGGAGCTTCACCCGCTTCTCTTAATAAGGTCATCACTGTCTCCGCATCACCTTTTGCGATTACCAGCACAAAACCGATTCCCATGTTAAACGTCCGGAACATCTCGTCTTCCAAAACATCGCCCAGTCGTTGCAACAGAGCAAATACGGGGGGGACTGTCCACGCCTGCCTGTTTATAGAAACGCCCAACCCCGGCGGTAAACAGCGCGGCACGTTTTCGAGCAGACCACCGCCGGTAATATGCGCCATGCCCCGTACCGTAATTTTTGCCAACAGCTCCAGCACAGTCCGCACATATATTTTCGTAGGTGTCAGCAATTCCACTCCCAAGGGTTTCCCCAGTTCTGGGACATACCTATCAAGTGACCAACCGGCACTCTCAAAAAATATTTTTCTGACCAACGAAAAGCCGTTACTATGTAAGCCTGTGGCAGGCAGGCCGATAAGCACATCACCCACTTGACTGCCGCTGCCGTCGACAATCTTTTGCCTGTCGACAACTCCAACCGCAAATCCGGCCAGATCATATTCTCCGTCCGGGTAAAAACCTGGCATTTCAGCCGTCTCACCGCCCAAAAGAGCACAGCCGGCAAGACGACAGCCGGTGGCAATACCACCCACAATTTCCGCTACTTTTGCCGGCTCCAGACGGCCCATCGCCAAGTAGTCCAGAAAAAAAAGCGGCTCTGCTCCCTGAACCAAAATATCGTTGACACACATGGCCACCGCATCCTGACCGATAGTATCATGTTTATCTGCCATAAATGCTATTTTCAGCTTCGTACCCACCCCGTCGGCACCAGACACCAGCACCGGCTCTTTGTATTTTTGCGCGTCTAGGGCAAACAAGCCACCAAAGCCGCCTATCTCGCTTAGGACTTCCGGGCGGAAGGTGGAACGCACAGCACTGCCCATCAAGCGTACCGCCTCGTTGCCGGCGTCAATATCTACTCCCGCCTTTTTATAAGTGTCAGCCACAGCCGCCGCACACCCCTTCCTCTTCACTTGCAAGCGCATACTTGCCACCGCATTTGCCTTTTCCTAAAGGATAATACCCGCTAAAGCAGGCTGTGCAAAATCCTTCCGGCGGCAGGTCCATACACTCCAGCATCCCTGCCTCACTGATAAAACCAAGGGAATCGGCGCCGATGGCCTTGGCCATTTCGCTCACGCTCATCCGTGCCCCGATCAACTCAGCAGAATTGGACGTGTCTATCCCATAATAACAGGGAGAAATTACCGGCGGAGAACTAATTCTCACGTGAACTTCTTTGGCACCGGCATTTCTCAGCATCTCAACAATTTTAAGCGATGTAGTGCCGCGCACAATGGAATCGTCAACCATAATAACCCGCTTTCCCTCCACAATTTGGCGCACAGGATTTAGCTTCAGGCGCACCCCAAGCGAGCGGATTTCCTGAGAAGGCTGGATAAAAGTCCGCCCAATATAGCGGTTTTTAATGATGCCCATCTCATAAGGCAGACCCTGCTGCTCTGCAACGCCGGAGGCAGCAGACAATGAAGAATCCGGTACACCGGTAACAATATCGGCCGCTGCCGGCTGCTCCTCTGCCAGCTTGCGCCCGAGACGCTTCCGCACCATATGGACGTTTTTGCCGTGTAGATTGCTGTCTGGACGTGCAAAATAAATAAACTCAAAAACGCAGAGGGACTTTTTTTCCGAGTGGGCATAACTGATAAAACGCGGGCCTTTCTTGTCAATAACCACCATCTCACCCGGTTCAATATCCCGGACAAATTCTGCCCCTACAGTGTCAAAGGCACAGGTTTCAGACGCCAGCACATAGCCGCCGGCTGTTTCGCCCAAAGAGAGGGGGCGGATGCCTTGCGGATCCCGTAAACCTACTAGTTTATCAGCTGTCATTATCACAAAGGTAAAGGCGCCGCGCAAACGAGGCAGTGCATTTTGCAGCGCCGCCACAATCTCCTGCTCCCCGGAACGTGCTATTAAATGAGCAATCAGCTCGCTATCGGTCGTGGCCTGAAAAATTGAGCCTTCTTCCTCCAGTGAGTGGCGCAGCTCATGTCCGTTTACCAGATTGCCGTTATGTGCAATAGCTAAAAACCCGCTCCTGTAGCGAATCAAAAGAGGCTGCGCATTGACTAATGAACTGGAACCGGTGGTGGAATAACGAACATGACCCACGCTGATATGGCCGGGAAGGTGAGTGAGTTTGCCTGTATCCTGAAACACTTCCGACACTAAACCCATCCCTTTTTCTCCCTGGATAGTCTTACCGTCGGAGACGGCAATGCCTGCGCTTTCCTGCCCGCGGTGCTGCAAGGCGTAAAGCCCATAATATGCCATTTGAGCCACATTGCTACCGGGGGCATAAATCCCCAACACGCCGCACTCTTCCCGCATTTTTTCTGCTGACAGATCCATCATTTCAGCAAACATCCAATAGCCTCCCGCCAGGCGGTTTTCATTTTTTCTATAGGTAAATTGATAAGTTCACGCCCATCCACAGTCACCAAAAAGGAGTTTCCGCCGGTTTTGCCAATTACGGCGGCTGGCACATTTTCCTGCGCCGCCAGCGCCAGCAACATTTCCACCTTGTCTGTAGCAACGCTGACCACTACCCGGGACTGGCTTTCCCCAAACAACAGGCTGTCGTGGCGCAAACCCTTACTACTCAACTCCACAGAAGCCCCTATATTTTGGCCGAAGCTACATTCCGCCAGCGCCACTGCCAAACCGCCTTCCGATAGATCATGGGCTGAGTTGAGCATACCTTGACCTATGGCTGGAAGCACCAGTTTATGGAGAGCTTTTTCTTTATCTAACTCAAGCGCCGGAGGCCTTCCTGCAACCATGCCATGTACCGTGGCCAGGTATTCACTGCCGCCCAGTTCCTCATACGTTTCACCTAACAAGACAATCAAATCACCGTCAGCTTTAAATTCCTGGGTACAACGTTTTTCCACATCTTCCAGCAGTCCCACCATGCCCACCGTGGGTGTGGGATAGATAGCTTCTCCGTTTGTTTCATTGTAAAAGGAAACATTGCCTCCGATCACCGGCGTTGCAAAAGCAAGACAAGCTTCGCTAATCCCTTCAACCGCTTTACGAAACTGCCAGAAAATCTCCGCCTTCTCCGGATTGCCAAAGTTAAGGCAATCTGTAACTGCCAACGGCTCACCGCCGCTGCAAACCAGATTGCGAGCTGCTTCAGCCACCGCAATTTTTCCGCCTAGATATGGATCAAGAAAGACATAACGGGAATTGCAGTCCACAGTCATAGCCAGCCCTTTTTTTGTTCCCCGCAAACGCAATACTGCCGCATCAGAACCGGGCAAGACCACGGTACAAGTGCGCACCATGTAGTCATACTGCTGCCAGACCCATTCTTTACTGGCAATATTTGGGGCGGACAAAAGCTGCAACAGCACTTTTTCCGCGTCGCCTGAATCAGGGATTTCAGCAAGCTGCAACTGTGCAGTCATCCTCAGGTAAGCAGGTTCAATAAACGCCGGACAATATACCGGTGCATCTTCTGCTAGGCTACGAGCAGGCACTTCTGCCACCACCTTGCCTCCCATACGGACACGCAAAATCCCGTCTCCGGTCACTTGGCCGATAGTAGTAGAGGTAAGCCCCCAGCGGCGAAAAACTTCATGAACTTTCTCTTCCTTTTCCGGGAGGACGACCATCAACATTCTTTCCTGGGACTCGGAGAGCATGATTTCATACGGGGTCATTCCCTGCTCACGGCAGGGGACACGCTCAAGTTCAATCTCAAGCCCGGTACCGGCCCGGCTAGCCATTTCAGAGGTTGCACAGGTAAGTCCGGCGCCGCCCAAATCCTGAATTCCCACCACATCATCGTTATAAATCAGCTCCAAACAGGCTTCCAGTAACAGTTTTTCCATAAAGGGATCGCCTACCTGGACTGCAGGCCGTTTTTCTTCTGATGCTGCACTCAGCTCTTCCGAGGCGAATGTAACACCGTGCATCCCATCACGACCGGTGCGGGCACCCACCAAAACAACAGGGTTTCCTGTTCCGCTGGCCTGCCCCCGCTTAATTTTATCCGTCTCCAGCAGGCCGACGCACATGGCGTTAACCAGCGGGTTCCCCTGGTAACACGGGTCGAAATATACTTCCCCGCCCACAGTTGGAATCCCAATGCAGTTACCATACCCGGCGATGCCGCTCACCACACCGTTGAAAATATAGCGGGCGCGTACATCTTCCAAGGTGCCAAAGCGCAGCGAATTGAGCAGTGCAATAGGCCGAGCGCCCATCGTGAAAATATCACGGATAATTCCGCCTACACCTGTTGCAGCTCCCTGATAAGGCTCGATGGCTGAGGGGTGATTGTGAGATTCAATTTTAAAACAGACGGCCAGTCCGTCACCGATGTCCACAATGCCCGCATTTTCCCCGGGGCCTTGCAAAACACGCTCCCCTTTTGTCGGTAAGGTACGCAAAACTTCTTTCGAATTTTTGTAGGAGCAGTGTTCCGACCACATCACACTATACATGCCTAGCTCCACATAATTAGGGTCTCGGCCGATGATTTCGGTAATCAGCAGATATTCTTCGTCTTTTAAGCCCATTTTGCGCCAATCTTCAGCTCTCATCGGGAACCCTCCCAGCTTTTCAGGATGGACTTAAAAATAAGCCGGCCATCTTCAGAACCAAGTGCCGCTTCGCCGGCACGTTCCGGATGCGGCATCATGCCTAAAACATTCTTCATTTCGTTGCAGACACCGGCAATGTTCGCTAGGGAACCGTTAGGGTTGGCAGTATCAGTCACTTCCCCGTTTGCGGTAGCGTAACGAAAGACAATTTGACCGCTTTTTTCCATGCGACGTAAAGTGTCTGGGTCTGCGTAGTAATTCCCCTCGCCGTGGGCGATGGGGATTTTTAACAGCCGTCCCGCTTCCAGGCCGACGGTAAAGGGGGTCTGCAGATTTTCAACCTTCAAGTGGGTGAACAGACAACGAAACTGTAGATTAATATTGCGGTATAACGCTCCGGGCAACAACCCGGCTTCCAGCAACACCTGAAAGCCGTTACAAATCCCAAGCACCAGTCCGCCACCGCCGGCAAACGACACCACCGACTTCATCACCGGCGAAAAACGGGCGATGGCGCCGCAGCGCAGATAATCTCCATAAGAAAACCCGCCGGGCAAAACAATACAGTCAAACCCTGCAACGCTCTCCTCCTGATGCCAAATATAGTCCACCTGTTCCCCCAGAACATCTTTGACCAGATGATATGCGTCCAAGTCGCAATTGGAGCCGGGGAAGACAACCACGCCGAATTTCATGATTTATTCCTCCACCAGCTCAAAAGTATAGTCTTCAATTACCGGATTAGTTAAAAGCCGTTCGCTCATTTCCCTCACTTGTGCTTCCGCCTCCTGCCGGCTGCCGGCGTCAAAGCTCACTTCCAAATATTTACCGATACGCACATCCTGCACATTGCCGTATCCAAGTGAACCCAACGCGTTTTCGACAGCCTGTCCCTGCGGGTCCAGCACGCTTTTCTTGAGCAGCACCCTAATTTCCGCTTTCCACATCTTTAGTTCCCTCCCGTCAGCCTGCGCAATATTTCTTCGTATGCTTCCTCTACTCCGCCTAAATCCCGTCGAAAACGATCCTTGTCCAGCTTCTCTCTCGTTTCTGCATCCCAAAAACGGCATGTATCCGGAGAAATTTCGTCCCCCAGCAAGAGGCTGCCGTGGAAAAGACCAAATTCAAGCTTAAAATCAACTAAAAGGAGCCGGAGCTCTTGCAAAGAAGCAGTGAGAATTTCGTTAATTTTCAGAGCAGCGGCGGCAAGCTCCCGCACCTGTTCTTCCGTGGCTATTCCCAGTGCGTAAAGATGGTACTCGTTAATCATAGGGTCTTGCAATTCATCATCTTTATAATAAAGCTCCAGCACCGGACGCCGCAGGCTTGTCCCTTCCTCCAGGCCAAGCCGTTTAGCAAGGCTGCCTGCCGCAATGTTGCGCACTACCACTTCAACTTTAAGGATTTCAAGCTTTTTTACCAGCATCTCCCGCTCCGATAACCGTCGGACGTAGTGGCTGACAATCCCTTTTGCTGCCAACAACTCAAAAAAGTAGCTCGCGATTTTGTTATTAAGGACTCCTTTATTTTGAATTTGTCCTTTTTTTAAGCCGTTAAACGCTGTGGCATCGTCTTTATAGTCCACAATCACCAGGTCTGGGTCAGCGGTAGCGTAAACCCTCTTGGCCTTACCTTCATAAAGCAACTGCTGTTTTTCCATAACATTCTTCTCCTTTGAAAATTAAATGGATAAGGCAAATACGGCTATACGCCACAAAATCACGCGCCTAGATTCCCACCTTTACAAAAATTTCGTCGACATGCCGGAGATGAAAGGATGGATCGAAACATGTTTCCAGCCCTGCCGGCGTCAGTAGCTCCACAATCATTTTGTCCTCGGCAAGCAACTCTTGAAAAGGCTGCTGCTCTTCCCATGCTCTCATGGCATATCTTTGAACCAAATCGTACGCCGCCTCACGCTTCATCCCTTTTTCAATCAAAGCAAGCAGCACCTTCTGAGAGAAGGTGAGCCCAAGCGAGCGATCCATATTCTTTTGCATATTTTGCGGGTAAACGTTCAAGTCAGAAATAATCCGCGTCATGCTGCGCAACATATAATTTAGCAAAATAGTGCTGTCAGGCACTATTACGCGCTCTGCAGAAGAATGGGAAATATCGCGCTCATGCCAAAGTGTAATGTTCTCCAAAGCAACCAGCGCATTCGCCCGTACAATGCGGGAAAGGCCGCTGATTTGTTCGCAGTTGACAGGATTGCGCTTGTGTGGCATGGCGGAGGAACCCTTCTGTCCGCTATAAAAAGGTTCTTCCACTTCCCGCGTTTCTGTCTTTTGCAATCCGCGGATTTCCGTAGCCAGTTTATCTAATGTGCCGGCAATAATGGCCAGCGTAGTCATATATTCAGCGTGTCTGTCCCGCTGTAAAATCTGCGTGGAGATGGGCGCCGGTTTGAGTCCCATTTTAACGCATACATAACTTTCCACAAACGGATCAATATTGGCATATGTTCCTACCGCACCTGAGAGTTTGCCGTAGGCAATATTCTCCATAGCCCTCACCATCCGCTGGCGATTCCGCTCCATTTCCGCGACAAACAGAGCCATTTTCAGCCCAAAAGTGGTGGGTTCAGCATGGACACCGTGTGTTCGCCCCATCATTAATGTAAATTTATATTCCTTAGCTTTCTCTTTCAACACAATCACAAGCGCAGTCAAGTCGGCCAAAATCAACTCTGCCGCTTCCTTCATTAAGGCGGCCAATGTCGTGTCTGCAACATCAGCAGAGGTAAGGCCGTAATGAATATATTTTGACTCGTTCCCCAAGCTTTCAGAAACGCAGCGGGTAAAAGCTACCACGTCATGGCGAGTTTGAGCCTCAATTTCCAAAATCCTCTCCACGCTAAAACTAGCCTTCTCGCGGATAAGAGCTACTGCAGCATCAGGGATAACACCCAACTTGGCCCACGCCTCGCAGGCGTAAATCTCCAATTCAAGCCACTTTTTAAACTTGTTTTCCATGGTCCAGACTGCTGCCATTTCCGGCAGAGAATATCGCTCAATCAATGGCTTCACCTCTTGCTGCCTGTTTTATCTTGGTTTTTCTTTTGGGTTAAGACCCACCTCTAAGGATCTGTAGGTGGGAATTTTTAATCAGGTGGAGTAGACTCTCCACCTGATTCACCGATGTTTAAGCTTTGCTTAAACGAGTTCACTTTCACTACCGACTGTTTCCAGCGTTTTAGCAAGATAAACTTGCCATCCTTCTTCTTCTAAAACAGTAGCTTTCTCTTCCACCATCCGGCATAAATTCTTTTTGTACGCAACCATTTTCGTCAACAGTCTTCTATCGGCAACCGCCAGAATCTGAACTGCCAAAAGACCGGCATTCTTGCCACCGTTAATAGCTACCGCAGCCACAGGCACCCCGGGAGGCATCTGCACGATGGAGTAGAGGGAGTCGACTCCGCCTAAGCTTACTGTTTTTACAGGCACACCAATCACAGGCAGCTCGGTGATAGCCGCAACCATCCCCGGCAGATGCGCAGCACCGCCGGCGCCGGCCACGATCACTTTCAATCCACGCGCCGCCGCTTCCTCGGCATAGCGAAAAAGCCGCTCCGGAGTGCGGTGGGCTGAAACCACCGTTAACTCATAGGGCACACCAAATTCTATTAGTATTTCTGCCGCCCCGCTCATTACAGAAAGATCAGAATCGCTGCCCATAATAATTCCTACCGTCGGTTCTTCCGCCACCCCCTACCCCTCCTCCTTGTCGGCCACCACCCGCAAATGCGCTGCCGCCTCCTCCGCGAGCTGAATCGCTTCGTCCAAGGTGGCAGCAGTCACAGTAAAGTGACCCATTTTCCGTTTTGGCGCTGTCTTTATCTTACCATAAAAATGCAAATGTACACCAGGCAAAGCAAGCGCTTCTAAACAGCCTTCCAGGACGGCACATCCTTGCTGTCCTTCCTCACCCAGCAGATTAACCATCACCGCCGGGGATAAAAGAGAAACATCTCCCAGAGGCAAGCCGCTAATGGCGCGTACCTGCTGTTCAAACTGAGATGTCATACACGCCTCAATAGTATAGTGGCCGGAATTATGCGGCCGAGGTGCCACTTCATTTACCAAAACAGTTCCATCCAAAGTAACAAACATCTCCACACAAAATACACCTACGCCGCCAAAGAGAGTCATTACCTTTTCGGCAACCGTTTGCGCACGAGCCGCTACAGCGGGAGAAACCCTCGCCGGCACCATGCTCCGACGCAAAATACTGTCCTGATGTTCATTTTCGCTAAGCTGGTAACTGCGAACAACTCCATCAATGCTTCTGGCAACCATCATAGAAATCTCACAAGCAAAAGGGACAAATTGTTCAGCAAGCAGATCAGCAGAACCTAACTCCACCAGCGCTCCCGGCAAATCGTTCTCATGGGCTATCAGCACATTACCTTTACCGTCATATCCGCCGGTAGATGCTTTCAGAAAAAAAGGATAGCCAAACAGCTGCCCGGCACTGCGGGCAGCTGTTTGGTCCTGCACCGCCAAAAACGGGGCTACCGGAATATTTTCCTTTAACAAAGCTTCTTTCTGCTTTCTCTTATTTTGAATGACACGCAAAATTTGCGGCGCGGGGTGAACCGGCTGCCCTCCTTCTTCCAAGGCAATCAGCGCCACGCTGTCAATATGTTCAAACTCATAGGTTACCACATCTGCCTCTAGGGCTAGACGCCGGATGGCTTCTCCGTCGGTGAAAGCAGCCACTATTTGACGGTCTGCCACTTGACCAGCCGGGCTTCCCGGCGTAGGATCAAGCACTGTAACATGAAAGCCAAACTGTTTAGCGGCGGAAGTCATCATCTTCCCCAACTGCCCGCCACCCACCACCGCAATCCGAAAAGGTGGTTTTTGTTTAATTCGCGTCAGCATCAGCACAACACCTCATTTAGGGAAGGAGGGGAGCCGCTTGGCTCCCATCCAACATACTGCCTTGTTTTCTGCCCTCATTCTAGCCTTATAGAGGGCATGCGCGTTTAGTTACTTAATCTTCCTTTGCTCGGCCGGAAGCCACTTTAACGATAGGATAAGCCAGAAAAGCGGCAACAATTCCATGTGCGATGGAAAATGCAAACGGCATGGCGGCGATAGTCAAAAAAGCTGGAAAAGCCTCTGTAAAATCTTCAAAATCAATTCCTGTAACTGCACCCATCATCAGCACACCCACAATTACGAGGGCAGGAGCGGTGGCTGCGATTGAGTTTGCGGCAAGAGGCGTAAAGAAGAAGAGGCCAAGAGGAATAGCAGTCCCGTCACAACAGCCGGTAGGCCGGTACGACCGCCCTCGGCGATCCCGGCAGTTGACTCAACGTAGGTAGTAACCGTACTTGTACCTAACATGGCACCACCTACAGTACCAATTTATCCGGTGTCAAAAACAATATGGCTGCCAAGGATGACCTTCGAATGATTATTACTGTCTAATTCCATTGCTACACCGCTACTCATGACTACACCACTAATTATATCATGTGAACACAAATAAGGGCAATACGTGAAGAGCAGGCAATTCATCTCTCGCCTTCGCTCTCACTAACGTGAGCAAGGTAGCTTAGAGGCGGGAGACTTCTTGCCTAAGATAGCTAAAACTAATTCTGAAGTCAGCGCTCTGAAATTAATCGTAACAAAACTAGAAACAGACCATAGCCAAAGAATTGTATCTCCCACCATCAGGGAAAAACTCATTTACACAAAATTCGGGATACTCCCTAAAAACCCTGAACGTATGGATTACAACACTTGTCTGTTATTCCCACTCAATAGTAGAAGGCGGCTTCGATGTAATGTCGTAGACCATGCGATTCACGTGAGGCACCTCGTTAACTACCCTGTTAGAGATACGCTCTAACACTTCCGGCGGAAAACGGTACCAGTCTGCCGTCATCCCATCGTGGCTGGTAACAGCGCGCAGAGCTATAGTGTAAGCATAAGTTCTGCAGTCACCCATTACTCCCACGGAGCGAAAATCAGGCAGCACCGCAAAAGCTTGCCAGATTTCCCGGTAAAGCCCCGCTTTTTTAATCTCCTCTATGACAATGGCATCTGCTGCCTGCAAAATAGCAACTTTTTCGGGTGTTACTTCCCCGAGAACACGAATTGCCAAACCCGGGCCAGGAAAAGGATGGCGCCAGACTACATCTGAGGGCATTCCTAATTCTTCGCCCACTTTCCGCACCTCATCCTTAAACAGATGATTTAACGGTTCAATTAGTTTAAATTTCATATCCGCCGGCAATCCCCCCACATTATGGTGGGACTTAATTACGGCGGCGGTGGCAGTACCGCTTTCAATTACGTCGGTATAAAGAGTTCCCTGCACAAGATAATCAATTTTAGCAATTTTCGCCGCTTCACGCTCAAAGACGCGGATAAACTCGTTGCCGATAATTTTGCGCTTTTTCTCCGGATCACTTACCCCGGCCAGCTTAGTCAAAAATTCTTCCGCAGCGTCTACTTTAACGACTTTCATGTTAAACTGCTTAGAAAAAGTCGCCATCACCTGTTCTGCCTCGCCTTTCCTTAACAGACCGTGATCCACAAAAACGCAAGTCAGCCGATCACCGATGGCTTTATGCACCAGTACCGCGGCAACCGAAGAATCTACACCACCGGAAAGCCCGCAGACCACCTGTTCCTCACTCCCCACCACTTCACGGATTTGCCCCACAGTGGCTTCGATAAATGAGCCCATATTCCAGTCAGCAGCCAGCCCTACCACAGTAAAGAGAAAATTTTTCAGCATCTCCATTCCATGCGGTGTATGAATCACCTCCGGATGGAACTGAACGGCATAAAAACGTAGCTTGGGGTCTGCCATGGCAGCCACCGGCGTATTACTGGTGACGGCAGTTACAGTAAATCCCGAAGGCGCTACCTCCACAGAATCACTATGGCTCATCCACACCGTTTCCTCTCTTCCCAAGCCGGCAAAGAGATCTTCATCAGCCATGACTGTCATTTCAGTTTTGCCATATTCGCGGCGATCTGCAGCCAGGACAACGCCGCCCAGATCTTTAGCTAATAATTGCATGCCGTAACAAATACCCAAAATTGGCAAGCCCAACTGATATAGCTGCCGATCAACAGCCGGCGCTCCGGGACCATACACACTAAACGCTCCGCCGGAAAAAACGAGAGCATTGGGCTGTAAAGCCTTTATCTGCTCTAATGTTGCAGTATATGGCAGAATTTCACAATAAACATTCAATTCCCGAATCCGGCGCGCAATCAGTTGAGTATACTGACCGCCGAAATCCAGAATCAAGACTATTTCCCGTGTCAACATCTTCTAAGCCTCCCAGACTTTTCGAACTAAGCTTCGACAAAAAAAGCAATCCTCCTTCTTTCCTTGACTTTTAGACGTTAATTCGATAAATTTATCTTACCCGCCGAGAAGACCCTCACTTCTGCAAGTGGGGGATGAATCGGCATCTATACAAACGTCTGTTCTGTATGATATAATACACCTAATCAGAAAGGCGGTGAATTCGAATGCACAAAGCCTATAAATTCAGGCTCTACCC
>QLUI01000160.1 GCA_018725345.1 Bacillota bacterium
ACATTTCAATCGCTATGTTTTCACCCTTTCCGGGATGCGCTATTACCGAAGATCCTGAAAAGTATCAGGTTCAGTTGATTCATCCGGATTGGAAATGGGTAGACGAGAAGGGTTTTTATCCCGCATATCGTACTAGAGATTTAAGTCAAGGTCAGATTTTAACCTATTATCTGCTTGCTCAAATAACCATCAAGGATGCTAAAACTTTTGGCCACCTTTACGACAACAAGAATTGTACGCCAATAGTTAGTGAAGGAAGTCTAGAGCAATTCAAGGAATTTATGCAGTTGCTGGGATCGTGAAAGGAATACATTACATTAATGGTGCAAAAGGCACATCAAATTTTTTCTCATAGAGCTTCATCAGCTTATGTCGGTGTTCGCACTCTTCATGCTGTTGCTGCTGGTCTAATCGAGGGTATCAGTGTAATCTATTTTCTCGGCCGCGGCCTCTCCTTTTTTGAGATAGCGGTTATCTATGGAGTTTATTTGGGCACTTCGACGATACTGGACTTTCCCACCGGCACCCTTGCAGATCTTTTCGGTCGCCGAAAAATATATGCTTTGGGTTTATTTCTTATGGGATGCGGAACCTTTATTTACGCCATTAGCCCATACTTCTGGCTTTTTTGTATTGGTGCCTCTATAAGAGGTGCAGGCCTTTCCCAGATGAGTGGTTCCCTTAGTTCTTGGTGCGTAGATCGTTTGATTTCACTTGGGCAAAAGGAAAAGATCAGTAAAACCCTTGCTAATGCGTCCATTGGTTTTTATCTCGGGAGTATGAGCGGCGGACTTTTTGTTGGCCTACTGTTTTGGGGCGACCTTTGGATGCTCTTCGTGCTATCCAGCGCTGTTTATTTTACAATTTCATTTCTGGTCATGGTCCTCCTGGAAGAGAATTATGGTGATAAGACTCGCGGTAGGAGGATTGCCTTTGACGCACTTAGATATTATCTTAAGTCATTTGACTTAGTTCTGTTAACTCTTTTACTTATATTTCTCTATGGATGTTACTCCACGTTTGTCTATGTTTGGCAGCCTTCTGCAATTGAGCTGGGTATTCCAGAGTTGAGACTCGGGCTGATTCTTGCCTTACATCTCGCTTTCCAGGCTCTAGGGGGGGTGATCTATAAAAGGATAGCGAAGTTCAACAGGGCACTCCTCTCCGCCGGCTGTTTTTTGCTGGTGGGAGCGGCGTTCTTCTTTAACTGGTCTTATGGTGGTTTCATTTCTTTCTTCACGATGATCGGCTTATTCTCTCTTGGTTATGGTATCTTCTCCCCCTTTTACCAAACCTTGTCTCATGAGTTTATTCCCAACAATGTCCGCGCATCAGTGATCTCGCTGATGGGAACCATCACTATAGGTGGGGCCATCGTCCTATCACTAGTAATCGGGCGCGTTATAGACCACTTTGGACTGTCGGTTGCTCTTCTCTTTGGTTTCTCATTGGCGAGTTTCTCCGTCATCATAATCTTTATATTATCGTTGGTGAAGGGAAAAGATATATTGGGGAGTGTCGCAGCAAATGATTGATCCTGAAGCAGCTTGGAAGGTAATTAGCTTTTCCCAAGGAAAAGGGGCAGAATTCAGTGAAATTTTCTGCGAAAATATGCACTATACTACTTTTAGGATTAGTGATTCGAAGATAAGAATTTTTATTGTGGGTAAAGAACATGGGGTAGGTATCAGGATTATTGCTGATGGAGGAGTTAGTCACAGCTTCACGCAGGATTCTTCATATAAAAGCCTAAAGAAGCCGGCAGAAGAATGCTGTCGGATGATGAGAAGCAGACATACTCAGTGTTACCCCACCCCTCTGCGACCAAGGCGCAAGGGTCCCGCTGTCATACCAAAGGATGCAACTGATAGTCCATCGGAGGCAAAGTTCCGCATTTTGACTGGTATCGACCATGGTGCTAGAGATTTCAGTCCTTTTATACAACAAGTTATCGGACGATACACTGACTTGGTCCAGAAAATAATGATATTTAACTCAGAAGGCCTTCGGGTAGAAGATATAAGGAGCAGCACTAGCATCAAGCTGACCTTAGTTGCTTCTAGAGGAAAGCAGAAAGAGGTGGTTACCAGCGGATTTGGATGGCAGGGTGATCTAAGCATCTTTACCGAAAAGCGCTTGCAGGAGATAGGCCGGCAGCTGGCTCTGGATGCAGTTGAACGATTGGATGCCCGCCCAGCCCCTCATGGTAGATTACCAGTGATCATTGCTGGTGGACAACAAGGGGGGATTTTCATTCACGAGGTGATTGGTCATATGTTGGAGACAGATTTGGTTACAAGCGGCTCTTCGTTGTACGGTAACAAGCTGAACACCCAAGTTGCTTCTCCTTTAGTAACTATAATTGATGATGCTACTATTCCAAACAGAAAGGGCAGTTTCAATTTTGACGATGAGGGAACAGTCGCACAGAGAACTTCGCTAATCAACGAAGGAGTTCTTGAAAATTACTTGACTGACCGGCTGACTGCAAAGGAATTGAACCTTCCGATGACAGGGAATGCACGCAGAGAAAGTTACCAGTACCCACCTATCTCGCGTATGACCTGTACATACTTAGAAGCAGGTGACACGAGGCCCCAAAGCTTCATTTCTGAGGTAAAAAAGGGCCTTTATGTAACTCAGCTTGGTGGAGGACGTGTAGACCCTATTACCGGATTTTTCTCGTTGAACATTTTTTCAGCTTACCTAATTGAAAATGGACATGTGACCGATCCAGTAAAGGGCTGCGTTCTTACAGGTTGCATAACCGAGGCACTCCGCGGCATTCGGGGCGTAGGGAGCGATTTTGCCTTTGATCAAGGTATCGATGAGGGTGTGAGAAAAAGAACCAGATCGTACCCGTGTCTTTTGGCACGCCTACTATCCTTGTCGAAAGTTTGCTAATAACGGGACAGGAACACGACCAAAAGGTTGAAAAGGTTGACCAGGAGGGTTTAATTGCAGAATAACTCTTCAGTGGACTCGGTGGCAAACGCTGTTATCTCTGCTGCCCTGGGAAGCGGTGCAGAAGCTACGGAGGTTTTTATCCAGGATAGCAAGGAATTGGTCATCAAATATTGCGGTGAGGAAGTAGAGTCGATCTGCAGTGGAGAAGATAGAGGAATTGGTATCCGGGTAATAGTTAATGGAAAAGTCGGCTTGCTTGCGAGTACTGATTTGGAGCTTGATTACGTAACACAAAGGACGCGGGAGTTAGTGAGATTGGTCAGCCAGCTTCCAGAAGATCGGGCTACTACTTTCGCTTTGCCTTCAGGCGAAATCGACGAGTTTGTCTATTTCGACCAGGGGATGCCTTTTTTAACCGTAGAGGATCGACTCAAAATTTTAGAAAGGCAGAAAGAGGAATGTTTTAGTACCAATCAAAGCATCGACGGGATAGATTCCTTGGAGTACTTTGATGCCATTTCAAAAATCCATCTTTTTAATTCCTTTGGACTTCGTGCGAGCTACCCTTCTACTGTTTGCTCCCTTTTCCTCTGCTGTACATGCAGTGAGGGAAATCGTTACGGTGTTGGTAGTGATGGTGCCATCGAGGTTTCTATAGATCGACTTGCTAAACGCAAAGTGGGCGAACGAGCGGCAAAGAAGGCCTTGATCGATATGCTTGGTAGACCGGCTAAAGATCAGGAAAGCACAATCATCCTGGCACCAGAACCTGCCGCTTTGTTGCTTTCTCATCTGGCCAAAGCTGTGAGTGGGGATCAAATCCTGAAGAATCAGTCAATGTGGATTGATAAATTAGGCCACCAAGTTGCTTCTCCATTAGTAAATATTTACGATGACCGACTTTACCCCTTTGGAGTGGAGACGGCACCGGTGGATGGTGAGGGGGTTGGGGCACAGAAAACTGTAGTGATAGAACAAGGGATTCTAAAGTCGTGGCTTCACGATATGGCTACTGCCTCTGTGCTCCACGGTAGGTCTACCGGCAATACTTCGCGTAATTCGTTTCGAGATTATCCTGTGTTGAACTGTTCCAATTTTTATCTCAAACCTGGACAACAGACTGAAGAGCAGCTCATACAGTGCGTATCTGAAGGCCTCTATGTCTATGTGTTAACCGATATAGGCAGTATTAACTACATTAACGGTCAGTTTGCTGCTTATGCAGCAGGTTATTGGATCGAAAGAGGGCGTCTCACTTGTCCAATCACCTCGACTATCATTTCTGGAAAACTTGATGAGATACTATTTCATATTTCTGGCGTTGCTAACAATCTCGAATGGTACGGATTTGCAGGGAATTTTGGGAGTCCCTCTATTAGAGTGGATCATGTTCACATTAATGGGGAATAATGAATTGTTTAAGCAAACTTTCTACTTAAGGAAGGAGTTGATACAATATGAAGCGAAAGAATGTTCATACTTATATCCACTTCCCATTTTGCCCCTCCCGATGTCCCTACTGTTACTTTACCGCTCTTTTCGATATAAGAGACTTGACCAATCAAAGATTGATACCCCAGTTCATTGAAGTGCTGCTTAAGGATATAGAGGCTTATCCCTCAGAAGGGCTTAAATTAATCGACATTACTTTTGGTGGTGGTACACCAAGTCTGTTAGAGGCACAATCTCTGCTTCGCATCATAGAAAAGATTAAACACCGATTTTCACAGATAGTATAATGGTCAAAGAGCCACCTCAAGTCAAGCTGTCCAGATGATTTCTACAGTCCGGTTACCTAACCAGGGAACTACAATCGGATTTCTCAGCTTTTCTACTCCCATCAAGATCGGTGTGTGAGATCTCTTTCTGATTTTTATGATAAACTTCTCGCCGTCATAAACCACTT
>QLUI01000161.1 GCA_018725345.1 Bacillota bacterium
TTATCCCTGGCACTGCTCTACCTATGGTGCTTCAGAACATCTTTGATAATACCGCTGGTACCATAGATTACAACGCTGGTCAGCTAACAGCGCCTTTCCCAAGAGGCACCTTTGTTGTGGCTACCATAGAGTTTATGGCTCGAGAGGAGACGCCAGCTACTCCGGTCGAGTTCAATCAGACAGCACCCAGGAAAACCATGGCAGACTTTGGAGGGACCGATGTCACTGGCGTCATTACAGGCGCGACTGTAGAAATAGCCGTTGGCGCTCCTATCTTCCTCGATCCACCTTCCACCACAGTGCATACAGGGCAAACCTTCACCCTGGAGATCAAGACCGATGTTGCCGATTTGCAGCCAGTTACTGGTGTGTCGGCCTTCATTAACTTTGATGCCTCCAAGCTTAAGGTTCTGAGCATTACCCCTGGCACTGCTCTACCTACGGTGCTTCAGAACATCTTTGATAATACCGCTGGTACCATAGACTATAGCGCTGGTCAGCTAACAGCGCCTTTCCCAAGAGGCACCTTTGTTGTGGCTACCATAGAGTTTATGACACTCGCAGAAACCCCGAGCACTCTGATCGAGTTCTCCTTTGCTGCTCCCAGGAAGACAATGGTAGATTTTGGAGGGGTGCCAATACTTGGGACTCACGGTGATGCCGCCGTTGAGATCATACCGGGGGCGACGGTTGATATATCAGTAGTTCTCCAAGGCGGGATGAGGCCTGACCCCAAAGGCTGGGAAGTCCCCATCACTATCAAGTTCTTTGCCCCGGGGGCCGATGTCTTGAAGGATACCCCGATTGCAAAGTTCAATACTATGACTGCAAAGGCAGAGGGCAGGGCCATTAGTTCGGTCACCGGCATCATACCCGACACCTACGACATCACTGTGGTCAGTCAACATACGCTGATGAATCTTAAGAGGAATGTGGTCATCTCTCTTCCAGGCACAGCGGTAGATATGGGCACTCTGTTGGAGGGCAACGCCAACGATGATAAGATAATCAATATCAGCGATTTTGGCATATTGGCCCTATCCTTCATGGAGATGAAAGGAGACGAAGCCTTTGACGAAAGGGCTGATTTCGATCGCAATGGGATTGTCAACATCTCGGACTTTGGTCTGCTGGCGGTGAATTTCATGAAGACTTCACCGGTTGAGATCCCGTGATCATGAGGAACTCTTGCAAGTGAATCAAATACAAGAAACAAGGAGGCTGAGATGAAAAGAAGTGTTACTACTGCCAGGATTGTGGGGGCTCTGCTTGCTCTCATGATGACCCTAACGTTGGTGATGGTGCCTAGCCATTCGCGGGTAACGGCAGCACCTGGTGTGAGAGTTGTTGACCTCGTCCTTCTTCCCGCGAGTCAGACCGTGAATGTAGGTGGCATCTTCGATGTCACCATCGAGGCGCGGTGCCACGAGCAGCGTATTATGGGGGTAGCTGCCTTTCTCGACTTTGACCCCATCTACCTTGAGGTTCTGTCAATTACACCTGGGGCAACGCTTCCTGTTGTGTTGCTGAATACCTTTGACAACGCCGCCGGCACTGTAGACTATAATGCTGGCAAATTTCCTCCATTCCCCAGTGGCACCTTCACGGTGGCTGTCGTTACCTTCAGGGCGAAGGCCCCGACAGATAGCACGCCTATCAGCTTTCATCGCGATTTCCCCAGAGTAACCGATGCTGACTTTGGGGGAACTTCTAAACTCGATGAGGCCATTGGAGCGACGGTTACCGTTGCTGCACCTCTGGATACTACCGCTCCAACTGCGGTGACTGACTTAGCGGTAGTAGGCCAGACTTCTAATTCCGTGACTCTTGGTTGGACGGCACCGGGAGACGATGGTAACACGGGCACAGCTTCACAATATGATTTACGGTACGCTACCTCGGAGATTACAGTTGCAAACTTTGACCAGGCAACCCGGGTGCCCAATGTGCCCGCGCCCAAGCGTGCGGGAACTCTCGAAACCTTCACGGTCACGGGACTTGACCCGGCGACACATTACTGGTTCGCCCTGAAAACCGCCGATGAAGTTCCTAATTGGTCTCACATTTCCAATGTCGTGAGTGCTACCACGGTGTTGGCGGCTCCGATTGAACCGCCAACCGTGGTGACCAAGGCAGCCACTAATATTACGGCCAACACCGCCACGCTCGAGGGTGACCTGACCGACCTGGGCACGGCTGATTCAGTGATGGTCAGCTTCCAGTGGGGCACTGTCCCCGGCGGTCTAGACCGGGAGACCTCCGCGATGGCAATGACGGTCACCGGCGTCTTCAGCACCGCGATCGCCGATCTTACGCCCGGCACTACCTACTACTTCCGGGCGAAGGCGGAAGGGGATGGAACGGCTTATGGTGACGAGAAGAGCTTCACCACAGCCGTACTGCCCGCAGTTGCCTTCTCCTCGGCCACCTACACCGTGGGTGAAGCTGAAGGCAGTGCAACCATAACGGTGAACCTCTCGTCTGCCAGCACCCAGGAGGTGAGGGTAAATTATGCCACTAGCGACGGGACGGCCACGGCACCTGGTGACTACACTGTTGCCAGCGGCACCCTCACCTTTGACCCTGGCGTGACCAGTCAATCCTTCACCGTCACTATCCTGAATGATGACCTGGTTGAGGGCGATGAGACGCTCAACCTCACTCTAAGCAATCCCACTAACGCCGTGCTGGGAACTCCGCCTGCAGCGGTGCTGACGATAACCGATGACGAGATGCCTGAGGTAATGTTCGACTCGGCTACTTACATGGTAGCTGAGGATGGCATCGAGGCAATCATCACCGTGGTGCTGTCTCAGGCTACCCTGAACACGGTCACCGTTGATTACGCCACCAGCGATGGGACGGCCACGGCACCGGACGACTACACTGCTGCCAGCGGGACGCTCACCTTTGCCCCTGGCGTAACCAGTCAATCCTTCACTGTTACTATACTGGACGACGCCTTGGTTGAAGGCAATGAGACGGTCAACCTCACCTTGAGCAATCCCACTAACGCCGTGCTGGGAACTCCGCCTGCAGCGGTGCTGACGATAACCGATGACGAGATGCCTGAGGTAATGTTCGACTCGGCTACTTACATGGTAGCTGAGGATGGCATCGAGGCAATCATCACCGTGGTGCTGTCTCAGGCCACCCTGAATACGGTTACCGTTGATTACGCCACCAGCGATGGGACGGCCACGGCACCGGACGACTACACTGCTGCCAGCGGCACCCTCACCTTTGCCCCCGGCGTGACCAGTCAATCCTTCACCGTTCCCATAACGAATGATGAAACTGCTGAAGGTAACGAGACGATAATTCTTACGCTCAGCGAGCCGAGCAATGCTGTGCTCGGAACACCAGATAGGGCAGTGCTCACCATAAGAGATGACGAGTCCTGGCTTTTCCCCTGGAGTCATGTCGCTCTGATCGCTCCCTATCCGATACGCGGAAGAGACTTTTTGACTCGCCCCGTTGATCTGGTCGATGTGCAGTACGACGGCCCTCCCGGCGGCTGGTTCCAGGTGCTGTGGTTCGATGAAAGCGATGGAACCTGGTATGGCTTCTACTCCAACTTCACTAAGGGGAATACCCTCACCCACTTGAAGCCAGGTGAATTCTACTACGTGGTAGTCTCTCATCCTGATACTTCACTGTGGACTGACGGCGGATGGTGAGGGATAAGGTGACCCGAGGAAAGATCAAGAGTAGAATGGCAGGAGGAGCGCTATGAAGGTCAAGAGATTGGGGATGCACGCAGGAGCCTGGGCTATTGTCCTGGCATTATTGCTGATGAGCATCATGCCAGTCATGGCGGAGAAGCCGGACCGGGTGCCGGTCACCTCTCCCCTATCAGGCACAGTAACGATAGACGGCGAGACGGCTCCCGTTGGATCAGCGGTGCGTGTCCTGGTGGGAGATGAGACCGAGCCACGGGGGACGGGGACGGGAATCGTATTCGGCGGCGATGGGAGGTATGAAATACTCCTGATTGGTGATGGGGCGGATGTCGGTAAGCTGTTAAAATTCCAGGTGAAAGAAGTTGGGACGGTTGACTGGATAGATGCCGCCACCGACCCGGCAGACCCACGATTCGCCCGCTACGACCCTCAAACCTTCAACCTGACCGCTCCGGTTCCGGAGCCGAGATATACCCTCACCGTCACTGTTAATCCTGCAGGCAGCGGAACGGTGAGTCTCAGCCCTCTTCAGCCGGCTGAGGGTTATGTTACGGGGACGGTGGTCACCCTCACTGCCACACCAGCAGCGGGATGGGGGTTCGAGCGCTGGAGCGGTGCTGTCATTGGAACTGATCCCACCATTACCGTGACCATGGACGCCCATAAGAGCGTCACCGCTCATCTTAGGGAGGTCGTAGTTCCTCCGCCGGCAAGATATTTCCTCACGGTGATTATTGATCCTCCCGCCAGCGGCACGGTTAGTCTCGCTCCTCTCCAGCCGGCCGAGGGGTATCTTGCGGGGACGGAGGTCACCCTCACTGCCACGCCGGCAGCGGGCTTTAGATTCGTCCGCTGGAGCGGTGATGTTATCGGGACCGACCCCACTGTTAGCATAACTATGGATCGTGCCAAGAGCGTTACCGCTCATTTTGCGGCGGTCGTAGTTCCACCGCCGGTAAGATATACCCTGACGGTCACCATTGATCCTCCCGCCAGCGGGACGGTGAGCCTGAGCCCTGCTCAGCCGGCCGGGGGGTATCTTGCGGGGACGGCAGTCATGCTCACCGCGGCGCCGGCGGCTGGCTTTAGATTCGACCGCTGGAGTGGTGATGTTATCGGGACCGACC
>QLUI01000162.1 GCA_018725345.1 Bacillota bacterium
TTATTAGCTAATTTTCTGACAGGAAAATAAGCCTTCCAGACCCTTTACCTTCGCTTTCGCTATCTCAAATTCTGGAATACAGACCGTATCCTGATAGAGCTTCACTGCAATCGAGTCTAATCTCTCAAAGCACACCCCATCTGTAGCTGCCAGAGCCAATAATCTCTGAAATTGACTCCTCATGGTAATGCCTTCAATTTCAGCATGCACGCCCAATACAAGGAGGGTGTTCCTCTGCCATTCTTTCTCGAAGAATGCCAAAATTTGCTCTGAACTAAATCCAGCAACTCCTAACTCGTCCATGCCCGGCAGTGTTGTTGGGATTTGCAGGGTCCTAAGAGACTTGCCGTTTATCTTAGGGCGAAACGCTTGAATGCCTCTTGCATCCGATGAATATAAAAAACCAAACTCCTCTTGAATTTCTAAACTCGAATTGGTAGTATTCCAACCTGGTGCCGCGGTGGACTTAGGCTTAGAACCAAAAATCTCAGCGTAAGATTCTGCTGATAAACGCAGGTGTCTTCTTATCCCATCTTTGCTCATTCGCTCTAATTTCCTTTGCCATTGGTAATGGTCCCAGCCATGAATTCCCAGCTCGTGCCCCTCATCTACGATTCGTTTCAAAATAGCCGCGTTACCTTTACCAATTAGCGGCGGTTTTAACACAGTACCATACAACAGGTTCTTGAACCCTATCATCTTAACAGGGTTCATCTTTAGCATTCTTGAGAGAAAATCCTTCTTAATGACCCTTCCTATGTGTTTACCGGAATTATCCGGTCCCATAGGCACAAAGAAGGTAGCTTTTACGCTGTAATCCGCTAATAAATCGAGTATATTTGGCACTCCCACGCATAGCCCGGTTAATGTGTCAACATCAACCTTTATAGCGGTGTATTTTGCCATCTTATTGCTCAAAGTTACCAACCACTATTTCCTTTTATAGGGAAGATTCCCCCTTTTACGCTCTCTTAAAACCAGATGAATTATTGAAAAGAGGTTCTTAGGCGGGTAGCGAAGAAACCTCAATAAGCTGAAAAACGACTCTCCGCCCTGGCGCTTTCGCATCTCTACCGGTATCTCAGAAACGCGGAAGCCTCGGTAGCCTAACAGTATAATTGCCTCCGCATCTGGAAACTCTGTGGGGTATTCTTTAGAGAATAGAGCAATGGCATTCTGGTTTAATGCCCTTAATCCTGAGGTGGTATCGGTAATTTTCTGTCTGGTTATCATCGAAGCAAGCCATGAGAAGAACTTTATTCCAGCTAATCTCACTATATTTGTCTTGTAGCTGCTCTTTTCTTTATACCTTGAGCCAATAACCACATCGGCATCTCCTTTTAAAATTGGCTCGCAAAGCATCGGGATGTATGAGGGATTATGCTGTCCATCGGCATCTATCTGGATAGCAATGTCATATTCTCTCTCAAGTGCTACCTTGAATCCGGTTTGAACTGCGGCGCCTATTCCCATGTTGAACGGCAAGTCAATTATTACACTGCCATTGTTCCTGACAATCTCACTTGTTCTATCTGTTGACCCATCGTTCACGACCAGAATATCTACATAGCTTGCCTTTTCCCTGATTTCCCTTAGAGTACGGAGTATATTATCCTCTTCATTATGTGCCGGGACAATTACCAATATCTTTGCCTCTCCTGGTTGAGAAACCATCTTTAGCCCCAATTATCTTGTCCTCGCGAAGGCGGGGATCGGCCTGGTAAACCATTTATGGAATGTAAGCCTGGATGAAATGGGCTTAAATCCGGCGTTGATATAGAGCCTTAGCGCCGGGATATTCCGATTTTGAGTGCCGATGTCAACACAATTAACTTTATCCTTAAACCACTGAAGTGCCTCATACACAAGTATAGTGCCAATCCCCTTTCTCTGGGCGTCTTTTAGGACCCCGACCATGTCTATAATGCCCAGAGAGTCATTTATCTTACAAGTAATAAATCCCCTGAGTTTGTCCGAAGTAGCAACCAGCACCTCATCGGCCAATCCATTGCAGCAATTTACAATCCATCGTCCGTGAAGCTCATCACTCTTGTCTCTGGGAAATGCCGGGTCTGAATGAAACCTGTCATATTCATAGGATGTGCTTGCAATTCTGGCTAACTCTTCCAAGTCGCCTTTTCCCCATGGTCTAACAATAACCTTACCCCCCTCAGGTATAGAATCCCTTGCTTTGGATAAGTCTTGAAGAGTTATGCTTTCTGTAAAATCGAATCGAAGCGTTATTAAAGCATCGATCATCCTGAACCCGTTGGATTCCAGCGAGTGAATGGATGAGGAGTCATTTATATCTACCCGGCAATAGACGCAGGAGAACCCTTCCTGACTGCACCTTTTCTCGATGAATTTTAGCATGGCATCGTTAGCCGCTAAAGCTTCTTCATATCCTTCGGGCGATACTATCTCCTTTATCCTTCCGATGTTAATTCCGAAATGTTCTGTGTCCCAGAGTAACTTTTCAAAAACTGCAAATCCAGCAATATCATTTTGCTTCCTTGCTATTATGCTATACTTCAGCTTGTTCGAGCAAGAATCTGCTATTTGGGAAAACAACGAAGACTCAGCACCCAGAGCCTTTTGGATTTGCTGGAGATCACTTTCCTCTACCAGTTTGGTGTCTAGCAGCATTGTGCATTTCCTTTTTGAGTGTCGATACTACGTAGTCTACATCATCCTCGCTCATTTTTGGATAAATTGGCAGTGATAACACCTTCCTGGACACTTCCTCGGTGAGTGGAAGCATCCCTTCTTTATAGCCAAACAATTTCCGATATATTGGCTGAAGATGCACCGGATGGAACATTATGCTGGTTCCTATCCCCTGCTGACCTAGCTTATCTCTAAGCTCATCTCTATTTACACTATTAACTTTGATTATGTAGGCATAATAAGAGCAGCTCACATTATCTCCTATATACGGCGGCCTTATACCGTCTATGTCTTTAAGTCTTGCTGTATACCATTCGGCTATCTTATTCCTTTTTTCCAGGAGCTTCGCCAAGTTATCGAATTGATGTAAACACAAAACTGCTTGAAGTTCATTCATCCGGTAGTTATACCCTATCTCCGTTATCTCAAGCGGTCCCATTCCACCTCTGCCAACATTCCTCAGCCTTCTTGCCTTCCCGGCAATTTCTTCATCGTCTGTGGTTATGATGCCGCCTTCAGCCCCTGCCATTACTTTCGTGGGGTAGAAAGAGAAGCAGTTGGCAATACCAAATGAACCGCATTTTTGTCCCTTATAAACCGAACCGTGAGCATGGGCGGCATCCTCTATTACGTAAAGGTTATATTCGCGAGCAATCTCCATAATAGGCTCCATGTCGCAAGGTTGCCCCGCGATGTGAACCGGAATGATTGCCTTTGTTTTGGGAGTAATCTTGTTCCTTATATCTTGCGGGTTGATATTGAAAGTCTGTGGGTCGATTTCAGCGAAGACAGGGCTAGCCCCGCAATAAAGGGCAGCATTTGCAGTGGCAACAAACGTATTGGAGGGTACGATAACCTCATCTCCTTTTCCGACTCCGATACATTCCAGGGCTATATGAAGAGCAGCGGTGCAAGAGTTGAGGGCGACGCCATACTTTGTGCCAACATAGTTTGCGAATCTTTCTTCAAATTCTCGCACATTCGATCCCTGCGTGAGAAGGCCGGAGCAGAGCGGCTCCCTTAGTCGGTCTAAGATTCCAGGTATATCCTCTTCCGGGAAATGTGGAATACAAAAGGGTATGTTCCTGCTAATACTCACTTTTCAGCTCCTGTCTTTGAATTGCGAATCATTTTCCCGATCGCCTTCCTTAAATTTCTATCGCTCTTGTCGGGATCAAAGCCTGTTGCCTTCTTCAGCCTGGTTATATCCGCAACGGAATCGTATAGAACACCGTCGTATTTACCATACTCTATTGTCATACTGGGGAAGTGCTCCTTAACGAGATTAACTATGTCCTCGATGCTTCTACCGATGCCAGTTCCGACATTAAAGACTTCATACCTATTATAAGCGATATCCAGAATATTTGCAAAGGCTTTAGCCACATCCGAAATGTAGATAAAGTCTCTTTTTTGCTTCTCACCATATAGCTTAATGACCTCTTCCTTCGTTGCTTTATCCACCAGTATATTAAGAATACCCCTTCCCTGTATGCCATAAACGTTGAACAGTCGTAGAACTGTGGTATTCATGCCATAACTGTTCGTATAACACTCAGCCAATTTCTCGGCCATGAACTTATGGTAGGTGTAAATGTTGGTAAGTTTGGGTGGAGTATCTTCAGCTATTGGTGACCTATCTGCCGGCCCGTAGATGGAGGCAGAAGACGGAAGAAGAAATCTGAAGACATTGCTCTTTCTGGCAGCTTCAAAAGCTACCTGGAGACTTCTGAGGTTCAGGTCAAAACTCAGTTGAGGATGCTCCTGCGCTACCCTTGCATCGGCTAGCCCTACCATATGAATCACGGCATCGCATGAAGTGAGCGCTTCCCTGAGATGAACGGCATCAAAAATATCCCCCTTAACATATTCGATATTATTTATTTGCCTATCCCATGCCCCAATATCGTATACAACTACCTTAGAACCACTTTCAGCTAACTGGGAAGCTATTTCTGCTCCGATGAATCCGCTTCCGCCGGTTATTAGAACTTTCATTATCTCACCACCTGGGATACTTTGTGCTGTCCATCGCCATCGAGGATAACTAAAAGAAGGGGGCATTTACCTCCGCTGCCTCAAAACATGACTTGATGGCCTTCGGTTATGTCCTTATCCTTCTGTATAACTCCTGGCAAAGAT
>QLUI01000163.1 GCA_018725345.1 Bacillota bacterium
TCTTAATGTAACGCGCTCCGCTTTCCCTTACGATGTTGGCGGCAGACCTCTTTTCTTTCTCGTCCAACAAGCAGCACTCGATGATCACCTTGACGGCGGCCTGACCCGCCGCCCTAACCACCACCCCTATATCTTCCTTTGCCTGCTGGTAAAGCCCGGCCTTCAGCCATCCGATGTTGATTACCATATCAATCTCTGTGGCACCCTGTTCCACCGCCCACTGCGTGGCCTGGGCTTTCACCCAGCTCGACTCGGCCCCCAGGGGAAAACCAATCACCGTGCAGACATGAACGCCCGCATCCTTAAGCTCCTCAACTGCAAGCGGTACATAGACAGGATTGACACACACCGCCTTGAAGCCAAACTCCCTGGCCTCCCGGCACAGTTTAATGACCTGCTCCGGGGTGGTCTCGGGTTTCAATGCCGTGTGGTCAATATACTTGGCCACTCCTTCTTTGGATAGGTCCATGGCTTCAGTACCGCTCCATCACAAGGGATTTTCTCTTCCCCCTGCCAGCAATCTCATAACATCTCCTGCATCGCGCTTCATAAGTTTCTTGCCCACCAATAAGGACAACTGGGGTGTCGAGTTTGGCGGGCTTACCGTCTATCAATCGCTGCGTGAAAGTGGCCAACTCACCACAACCTCATGCAGATCGCCTTGAGTTTCATAACCTCGTCAGCCAGTGCCAGAACAATGGACACAAGTCCAAAGGGCCGCCCGGCAAAGTCCATATCCAGACCGGAAACAATTACCCGCTTCCCACCATCAACCAAGTGTTCAATGACCTCGATTCTCTCCGGGCTGAAAAGGATAGGAATTTTGATTTTGGTCTCTGGCAGAATAATAGCACTTTGAGGTGGAGAAGTCAATTTTTGGTAGCGTAACATTGGGATGACATTTCTCCGCGGTGAGGAGATTCTGAATCCGTGAAGCCAGCCTACACTTCCCCGTACTGAGTATTGAGTATTGAGTTTCGAGGAGGGGAGAGGGGGGAGGCCTCTAGACTCAAAACTCTAAACTCAGTAGTGTGTGGAATCCGTTGAAGACTTTCACCCTGGAGGTGAAAATGCGTTTTGAGATAGTGCAGGGTGATGAACAACTTTCCAGCCATTCAGGACTCGCTCTGGTAGGGGCGATATTGGACAGGACTAATATTCGGGAGCGATTAAATGCGGTGGTGCTGCCAGAACATCCATTTCCGGAGATCAGCCACGGTGAGGTGGCTACAGCCATGATTGGGCTCATTGGTGTGGGCAAGCCCGACTTCGATGCCATTGAGCCCTTCCGCGATGATCCCTTCTTCGCTCAGTCTCTGGGCCTGCATTCGGTGCCATCCAGCCCGACCCTCAGGCAGCGAGCACTGCCAGGGGTGTCTTCAACGACGTCATTCTGGAGGAGTCTGCTGGGGCAGTAGGACGGCTTGCCCCGGTGATCACCCCCTGCCATGGCAGACTGGTGGCGGTAGACATCGACGTCAGCCCGTTCGACAATTCTAAGACGAAAAAGGAAGGAGTAAGGCTTACAAGAAATTCGATGGCTATGCCCCCATTTTTGCCTATGTAGGGGAAGAGGGATACCTGGCAAATCTGGAATTGCGTCCGGGCAGTGACCACAGTCAGAAAGGGACGGAGGCATACCTTCGCCAAACGCTGCGATATGCCCGTCTGATGAGCGATGCGACCTTTCTGGTGCGCATGGACTCAGGCAATGACAGTCTGGGCAACATCAAGGTATGCCGAGAGGAGAAAGCCCACTATATCATCAAGCGCAACTTGCGTCGGGAGACGCCAGAGGAGTGGCTGGAGATAGCCATGGAGTGTGGTGAGATGGAGGAGCCACGGCCGGGCAAGCAGGTATGGCGGGGTGAGCGCTATATTAAGAGGGGAGGTATTGCTGAACCGCTAAGAATAGCATTCTGTGTGACGGTGCGAACGATGGAGGAGAATGGACAAGCATTGTTGATGCCCAAGCTGGAGGTAGAGACCTATTGGACCTCGCTCTTTGATGACCCCAAGACGGTGGTGAAGTTATATCAAGCACATGGAACCAGCGAGCAATTCCACAGTGAGCTGAAGACAGATCTGGACCTGGAACGATTGCCGTCGGGGAAGTTCCAGACCAACGAGATGGTGCTGCTTTTGGGGATGGTGACCTACAACATGTTGAGATTGATTGACCAGGAGAGCCTGCAGGAGGCTGACGCCCCTATTCGGAAGCAGGTCTCACGGCGCCGGGTGCGCAGCGTGATACAAGACCTGGTCTATCTGGCCTGCCGATTGGTGAGACATGCCCGCTGCCTCCGGCTCTCGTTCGGGAGGCACTGCCCCTGGTTTGACACCTGGCGGCGGATATACTATCAATTTGCGCCGACTTAATGGGTGGCAATAATGGTAGGTCTGTATCGATCAAAACAAGGGAGAGTTAGCGATCCCTAAAGGGAAGGTATCGCTGCTAAGTGAGGAAAATGGGGGATAGGATGGATTGTGGCCTCATTTTCACCGTTTTCTGATACCCATTACTGAGCACTGCCGACAAGTTGCTGTCATATCGAGGGAGAGACCCCTCAAAATGAGCGATGAGGGTGCTTGACAACCTTTTCCACTATGATATAATGTATTTGGAAGCGATGAACGGGTAACTTGCCCATCGCTTCACGGATTCAGGTTATAGTAAACTCCCGCCATCTCCTTCTCATACATCGGGACTATCAGAACCATGCGATGTTCCCTGGCCTTCTTTTGCAGTCTGTTGGTTAATGGTCCCGGTATTGGTTCTGCAAACTCATACCATTTTGCATCCTGTTCTGCCGCGAAGTAAGGCAGATGGAACAGCTCCTGCGGGCAGAGGATTTGAACACCTTTACTTGCCGCATCATCGATCATTCTCTCATGCTTCCGGATCATTGCCTCCACCTCACCATCCCATCTGGCTTGAATCAGCCCGACTCTTACAATTCTCGACATGAGTACTTCCGTTCCCTTTTGTGCCACTTTACGGGCAATTTCAAACTCTGAATTTGTCCCTTTATTGCGAATTTGGTGGACAGACCTGAAGGTCTGTCCCTAAGCTCCCCGTTAGCAGTTACTTTCGATATGCCCCCCCGCTTTGCGTTTTACGAACCTTCCCCAGCCCTCTTTCCCAACGAATTTCCCATCCCTGGCCACAACTTCTCCACGAGAGATCGTTATTGCCGGGTATCCATTGAGCTTCATCCCTTGATATGGAGACCAGTCGCAGTTAGTCTGAAGCTCGCGGTAATCCATGACCACCTTCCTGTTAGGATCGAAAATGCAAATATCGGCATCGCTTCCGACCGCAATGGTTCCTTTCTGTGGATAGAGGCCAAAAAGCTTCGCCGGATTGGTTGAGACAAGCCTCACGAATTTATTGATGGAGAATTTTCCGCCGTTCACTCCGGCGGTGTGAAGCACCGGCAGGAGATTCTCTACCCCTGGTAAACCATAGGGAATCTTAGTGAAATCACCTTCCCACATATTCTTCTGCTCGGTGGTAAAGGTGCAGGTATCCGTGCCTATCGTTTGAACTGACCCATCGACAAGTCCCGCCCAGAGTCCGGCGCAATCTTCTTGTTTGCGCAGTGGGGGACAGGTGGCATAGTAATGACCGTTTTCCCCCTTAAAGAGGTCGTCTGTCAGAACAAGATAATGAGGACATGTCTCGGCAGATACACTGATGCCCCTTTTTCTACCCTCAGCTACTGCTTTTACGCCTTCCTTAGTTGACATATGTACGATAAATAGGTTTCCTTGTGCTGCTTCAGCCAGAGTAATGGCTCGTTGTATGGCTTCTCCTTCAGTGAAGTTAGGTCGAGAAAGGGCATGGTAGTAAGCGCTGGTTTTGCCCTCGCTGAGATATTTTTCGGTCAAAGATTCAGTAACAAAAACATTCTCTGCGTGAACACAGATGAGCACCCCCAATTTACGACTTACCACCAGTGCCTGCCAGAGGTCATAATCATCGGCGATCCAACCCTCTTTGCGATAGACCATAAATATTTCGTTGAAGGAGGGAATGCCGTATCTGACCGCCTCCTCCATCTCATCCCAAACCCCCGGATTTTTCCAGTTAGTAATGCCCGCGTGTAATCCATAATCAACACATACCTTCCCATCTGCTTCCTTGCGGCGAGCTTCGATGGTTTCCATAAGCGTCTTCCCTGCGGACTGAATGGCAAAATCGATAACGGTGGTCACCCCTCCACAGGCAGCGGCCCTGGTGCCGTTTTCGAAATCATCGGCCGAAACGGTACCGCAGAAAGGAAGTTGCAGATGCACGTGGGCATCAACACCTCCAGGCATAACATGCATCCCCTTGGCGTCAATGGTCTCATTTCCCTCAAGTCCCCTACCGATTGCAACAATCTTGCCGCTCCCAATACCTATATCTGCTTCATATGTATCTGAGGCGGTTACAATCTCTCCGTTCTTGATCACCAAATCCATGTCCATCTCAGTGGCACCTCCTTTTCACTTTTTTGGTAACTCTTGCAGCATCCTTCAGTGAATCACCAAAATCTTGCTTCAACCGGGGATAAAGTACCCCGCCCTTAAAATTCCGCGGAATGATTGCAATTCGGTTGCTATTCAGCCCCATAAGAATGAAAGCACACAAAAGCAACCATTGTCAAGGATGTGTTTGGCAAGATAAAAGTGCAGAGAATGGCGGCCAATTTGTGCAGAGACTTGCCAGCCAGATATTAACTTTTGCTGCCGTCCATTACAACCGTTTCATGATTATACACCGGAGCCCTCTCGGACGTCAAGGGAAGGGCTTCGCCTCCGCT
>QLUI01000164.1 GCA_018725345.1 Bacillota bacterium
ATATTTTTTGGAGCTATACACAGACTATCTTCTGAGTTCTTTTGGTCAAACGACAGCGACCGGCCTCTCGGCACTCATGGATAACGCAGTCAGCCACGATCAAATCACCCGTTTTCTGTCAAGTTCTGATTTTGGTTCCCCTGAACTATGGTTACTGGTCAAACCGACAGTACGCGCCACCGAATCTGAAGACGGAGTCCTTATCATTGATGATACCATTCAGGAAAAGCCCTGGACAGATGAGAACGAAATTATCACCTGGCACTTTGACCACAGTAAGAACCGAGCAGTTAAAGGAGTGAACATTCTCAACTGTTTATATCATGTTCAGGGAGCGAGCATCCCTGTCGCTTCTGAAATCATCCGCAAAACCATCCGGTTTTATGACCCGAAAACCCACCGGGAAAAACGCAAAAGCGAAGTCACCAAAAACGAACTCATGCGTGATATGCTCAAAACATGTCAGAGAAACCAACTGGCTTATAAGTACGTTCTTACGGACAACTGGTTTGCCTCCAGAGAGAACATGGACTTTATCAAACTCGATCTGAAGAAGGATTTCATCATGGCACTCAAGACCAATCGTAAGGTTGCCCTGAGTTTGGAAGACAAGCATCAAGGTCGGTTTGTCCGAGTTGACTCACTGGAACTGGAGCTGAACACCGCTCAGTCTGTCTATATTAAAGGGGTAGAATTCCCCCTGGTGCTGACCAGACAAGTCTTTAAAAACAAAGACGGCAGCAATGGTGTTTTGTATCTTGTCTCCAGCGATACCAACCTGACTTATGACCAGGTCACAACAATCTATCAAAAACGATGGGAGGTTGAACTCTTCCATAAATCCGTCAAGTCCAACGCCTCTCTGGCAAAATCTCCGACCAGAACCGTAAGAACACAAAGCAACCATTTCTTTGCTTCAATCTATGCTTTCTTCAAGCTCGAACAGCTTAAATTGAAGCATAAACTCAACCATTTTGCCTTGAGAACAAAACTCTACATGGAGGCGTTAAAATCAAGTTTTACTGAATTGCAAAAACTCAGTGCGTAACATCAGTGATTAACAACACCATATAAGTAATTTATTGTTGATATGTGTTTTGCAATGTGCTATAGTTTTATTCAAGCATTCTTGGAAAGGGGTGCTTGGCAGATTAATCGTTAGGCGGTGAATGCCGATGACGGGGCTCATGGGGTGGATACGCGCGTGAGGTACGTCCTATGACTGGTCCTGAAGGTCCAAGAGGTCGCTCTAGGGACGAGGTTTACGACGACCTGCTGCGGTTTCAAGCAGAGCTGTCCTTCGATCTCGAGGTTCCCTTCTTTCGACTCTCTCCAAAATGGGGCACGGCCTCCAACGTGCTCGACCTTGGAGCGGGGAACTGCTACTATACCCGCCTCCTGGCCCAGCGATTCCCGGACAAGAGGTTTGTCGCCGTTGAGCCAGACGGAACCTTGACTGCTCGTGCTGCCGCTTGGATCCGGCCGTACCACATCGATGTTGTTTCGGGAACCGTCGCAGACTTGCCCCGCGAGATCCTGTTCGACTTCGTCCTAGCACGGCACGTTCTGAGCTACGTCGACGATCTCGAGGAGTTGCTGGACTGGTTCGCGTACCACACGGCTGAGGATGCGGGATTATTGGTGCTAGATGCTGACGACGGGGCGTTCGCCACGCAGCCCCGTTTGCCCCTCCTAGAACGTGGAAACGAAGAGTTCAAGGCCCAGGTTGATGCACGTGGTGGCGACCGCGGTGTAATCGATCGAGTAATACCGCTTATGGCAACGCGCGGCTTTGCTCATCTTTGGACACGCCAGCTCGCCGTCCACAGCGACATTCGTGACAGAAAGTACCTAATGCTGATGTTCATGACTTCTGTGGCCGAACTTGATCACGGGTCACCCCTCCCCGCTACACTCAGGATCGAACTGGACCAATGGAGCCGCGATCCCAAATCCTTCCTGCAGTATGGGATCGTCGCCGCCTCGTTCCGCAGGATCACGAAAGCATAAGGGAGTGATGCACCAGTTGAAGATTGCTAGTACCGACGCCGAGATAATTGGAACTGGGAATCCGCTATTGGTCCTTCATGGAGGCCCGGGCCTCGATTCTTCCTACTTGGTCCCGTGGCTCCGACCGCTGTCACGAAAGCGCAGCCTCGTTTTCTATGACCAGATTGGGTGTGGCCGTGACACTACTCCACTGGAACGCGTCTCGGCGCAGGCAGTGATCGAGCAGGCAGAAGAGTTCGTCCACTCTATCGCGGCAGTGAGCCAGCCGGGCATCCTTGCGCATTCGTGGGGCGCGTATCTTGTGTACGAGCTGCTTAGACGTGGAACGGCAAACGATCTTGGCTTTCTCATCCTGGTGAGCCCGGTCGGGCTCACCAGAGGTCGCTTCGATGCCTCGGGCGACCGGTTACTTGCCCGCATTCCGGCCTCTGTCATCGCGGCCCTTGAACAGCTTTCGCCCGGCCACGATAGTGGTGCCGCGATGATGCGAGCCCTATCGCCGTACTATCAAGCCCATCCACGCCAACCGGCGCACCTCACCTTTCAGTATTACAGCCAAGCGGTTTATGATCGGGTTCTAGCAACGGTCGGCGACTACGACTGTCGAGACATCGCGCACCGGCTTCCAAAGTACACGCTCATCCTCTACGGGGATTCGGATATCGTGGTCCCCAGCGACACTGCCGAGATTAACTCACAAGCATCCGTTCACGTTCTTTCGGACAGTGGGCACCTCTCCTTTGCCGAGCAGCCCTCGCAGTTCACCGAGACCGTGGAACGCTTCTTGACGCTGGCCGAGAGCACTACGAAGTGAGCATGGTGCCGAGTCGGAGAACCAAGAGTACGCTGGCGATGCAACACCTCCTCCGTCGTATCGTCGCCCAGCCAGAGAGCCGGGCGATTGTCGGTGCAGTTGGGTTCGGTTCCTCCCTGATAGCCCTCTACCAGTTTCTTGGCCCGTGGGCGGGCGGCATCGGCACCGTACTTGTTCTTGCCTATTACGTGACAGGTGCAATTCGGCAGAGTCGTCGCATGCGTGAGGTTGAACATCGCCTGCTGGCCGAGTTACCTCACCAGCACGGTTTCCTGGTAGAGTTCCTCCGACAGACCTACAAGTTTCCAAGTGCTCGCGTGATTGCGGACCGTAACTCCGGCTTGGTAATCCACGCTTATCGCAACGAGTTCATTGTAAGAGGCACCGATTGCGCTAACGTGCAGCACATCTCCGGGAGCAACGTGTCGGAGGTTCCTGCACGTGGGGTGTCCTTTGCCTTGGTAGGTGGATCGAGTCTGGCAACGTCTGATCTGGGGGCGCGATACTCGGTCGGTGGCGGACCGTTCCGGAACCCCGAGTTCATACAGGACGAAGATCGTTTCAAGCTCGCGTTCTGCGAGTTTCCTTCTCCCCTTGAGACGAGTGGGACGTTCGAGCTCACGTACACCGATGACTGGAAGGGAGCCATGAGGATCAGCGCGGATGGGTTCTTCTTTCCAGAGGCCCTCTATTTCCCGTCGGGAGTCCACCGGCTCAGTACCAAAGTCGACTTTTCGTTCCCCGTGGCCTCCGTGGCGGTCCTGGAGGTGGACGTTGATGCGGCCGTAGTGCGCACTCATCGAACGCAGCCACGCCCAACCAAACCTTCCGACGGCATGAGCTCCGCCTTCGCGTGGTTTGTTGACTCGCCTCCAGCGTCAACGGTGTACGTGCTGTATTATCGGTCAGCGCGCAATGGTCCTGTTCGGCCGCAGTTGTGACGACGAGTGGGCAGACCGTTCACCGCCTAACTAGGAAATGGAGCTGGCGAAGCGCGCCGCGGACGGTCAGCACGCCCCACAGAGTATAGTGAGAAGCGCCGCGCTTCGCAACTCATTTCCATGCCGTTAGCCGCCTCGCGAAACAGACACGTTGCCCGATGCTGTCAGTGAGCACTGCCGGGCCGGTTACTCGACACCAACCGAATGATCTTGGGAGGAAGGCACATGCCCGCGCACACGATCCTTAGAGCCGCAGTTGTGCAACTAGACTACCAGCCTGCCGCGTCCCTCGCCTACCCGTACCTTGAGGAGCCTGCGCTTCTGAATGAGGGCGAGCAAGGGATTGCCACCCTTCCCCCTGATCTCCCCAACGCCGAGACGCTGCAAGCTTTTCGTTCCGAAGTCCGTGAGGCCTACCACAAGGCAGTGCTGCACCGAGCTACGTCTGTCCTCAAGAAGCTTAACGCAATTGGCGTCGACATCGTCGTCTTCCCTGAGTATTCGATCCCGGCATCGTGCCTGGAAGAGATCGGACATGCTGCTGGGTCCGCGATCGTCGTTGCGGCGAGCCACACGGTTACTTCGGACACCTTGGGTTTGTGCAACGACCTCTTTATACAGCGAAAATTCATGTGACACATTTATCACAGGATCTTTTGACAGCTTTAAAGCTAATCCTTGAAGAGCATTGAGGACACTTTGTGACTCTCCTAAATTACAGAAACCGTTTAACACTACAGCGCAATCTACTACACAGTCTATTCTAATTGAAGAATGAGCCTGAATGATAGTAGCAGCAGTAATAATCCTTTCTTTCTTTTTTGCTACTTTTTTCTTTCTTTGTGGAGAGTGTGGATAAGTGGATAACTCCAAAGAAAGCAGCTTCAGGCAGCTCGGTTAACAAATCTGGTGATTTGTTGAAAAAGATTGGCACAGGCTTTTCCCATCCTTTCTGCAAATTGATTATCGCTCATCTGATTAGCGATCGTCTCCAGTATATCAAAGGTTACACCGGGGCGCAAGCAGTTCTCTGCTTGGG
>QLUI01000165.1 GCA_018725345.1 Bacillota bacterium
CTCCATTTGATTGGAATTCCATGTATTCCTTACTTTATTATATGTCAAACGGGGAAAAAATACAAGCAACACTATCTCGCTCAGCTCAAAATTGAGCTCAGTAAAATTGCACTTAGCTGAGATTGAGGATCAGTTGTTTGCTCACTTCATTTTTTCGGCGAGTGACTAACGCAAGCCACCATAACTTCGGAAAATGGCCAATTCCCTCGGTGCATTACAGAACGCGCCAGCGAAACGTACAGGCTATCCGCTGGTAAAAGCCCGTGAATAGTTGCTTTCCTGTACAATCCACCCCATAGTATAATGTAGTAAAAGAACTCAATAGTATTGGGAGTGGTCGCGAATGAGGTATCCGTCAGCAAAGGATTTATGGTTTAAGATAATAATATTCCCGTCATTTGGCATCCTGATTGGCTCGGTTTTCATTGTTCCGAGCGAATTCTTTTTGCTCACATTTGTTAGCGTTATCCCGGTTGTACTGTTTTTAGCGTGGATTTACTTTGGCACCTACTATGAATTACATGAAGATTACCTGCTTTGCAAAAGCGGCCCTTTTAGAGAGAAGATCAGATACGATAATATAAAGTCATTAAAGCTTACACGGAATATGCTGTCCTCAATGGCCCTTTCCTCCAAACGGATTGAGATAAAGCAGCACGGCAAAAACTTCATTATGGGAACGATGCTCATTTCTCTGGAGAATCGTGAGGAATTTTTAGCAGTGCTTAAAAGTCGGTGCAAAAATATAGAGGAATAATCTGGGAGAATACACGCATAAAAAGGCCGTAACGAACTTCAAATCGGAGATTCGTTATGGCCTCTTAATTCGTGCAGCAAAAGAGATATTGAATTAGGTTGGAGAGGGCTAGTCGGAATCGAACCGACCCCGGCTAATTTACGAACCGGCCAACGGGTTTGCAGCCCGCGAGGACACCATGTCCTTAGCCCCCATCCAGTAATTCGGCATTACATGCGATTAACCTACCAGATTTATATTGGTATATTCAATGGTCAGGCTCACAGTTATAGATAATTATGATACTGCATTTGTTTGCAACGATTCTGCGCAATCCTACCCATGTGGGTAGTTGTCAAGCAGTCAGGAATCTGTGATAGTTATAATTGGAGTTGTGTGTCCTGCAGCAAGCCGGGTGGCAAAATCAGCATGGTTACATCGGATTTGTAGCATGGGAAACTGCGCCAATATGCCCGTCTCACCCATAAGGGTGATTGCCAATCCGGCAGGCTGGTGTGATAATGAATCTGGATATCTCTGCTCTGTACATTGTGACGAGATTTCACCGAGTACTATGGTATCTGCTGACTTCTCATGACAAATCTTGTTTCAACCATGATTTGAATTTTCATCTCTTCACGTCCATGAGATCTCCCACGGTAAGACGATTCACTTTCATTCCATGTACCCACATCATTTACAGTGATATGTCCGTGTAGTTATTGGACTTCGTTTTGTTTCGCAAACTCATCCCATACCTTATGCCTGATGATGTTCGTGTTCCTTGGGTCGGGACTTTGCCTCCAGCTTCCAACAGATTCGACCTCACGGTCGACACCCTTGCTCTTGGCTAATGGTTGGTAACTACAGACCCCCATAGCGGACTTTCACCGCCAAGCTATCGCCCATGCCGGGCGCACCACAAAAAAACAAGGAAGAAATTTTCTCCCTTGTTCTTGTGCCAAGCTTAACCTATCGCTCCTTATCTTAGCGCAGTATTAATAGTTTTTGCCCAATACCTCAAAATACGCCTTAGGATGATCACAAACCGGGCAAACGGCCGGGGCCTCATCTCCTTCATGAATGTGGCCGCAATTTCTGCACTTCCAGTAAACCTTGCCGTCCTTCTCAAATATTGCTCCTGCTTCCAGGTTTTTCAGCAGCTGTAAATAACGTTCTTCATGCTCTTTCTCTATTTTTCCTACTCCATCAAAGAGCTTAGCAATATCTTCAAACCCTTCTTGTCGGGCTTCTTCAGTCATTCTCTTATACATATCCGTCCACTCACCATTTTCCCCGGCAGCAGCCTGCTTCAGGTTCTCCTTGGTGTTTCCAATCCCTTGGAGCCTCTTAAACCAAATTTTCGCATGTTCTTTTTCATTCCCAGCAGTTTCCAGGAAAAAAGCCGCTATTTGTTCATAGCCTTCCTTTTTCGCCGCAGAGGCAAAATAGGTGTATTTATTCCGGGCCTGAGATTCTCCGGCAAAAGCCTCCCATAAATTCTTTTCCGTCTTTGTTCCTTTTAAATCGTCCATATCGATTCCTCCAATATAATTATTTACTTTTCCATAACCCATGAATATTACAATACTCTCTGACTTCTAAAACATCTTCCATTTTGGCACAGAATTCTGCCGCCGGTTTTTCTCCCGGATGCAGTTCCGCCCTGATCACCCGGTCTTTAGTTAACACCTCAATAAAGCGAATAAAGTGTTTTTCCTCCATGGGATGATCCACGCTGCCTACTTTTACAGAGATTCCTCCGCCAGGAATCGGCTCAAGCACGGGAACATGCTTCTCATTTCCCATATCTTCAGATTTTGCTTCCATTTTATCCATGGATTTTCCACAGCAGACCAGAGCAGGCGCTCCTGTATGCACTATCTCGACTACGTTACCGCAAATGCTGCATTTATACAGATCTCTCAACTTAGTCATTTTATCCCCTCCTCAATCTTTTTGGTAGTTTCCTCTAGCTGCTCTTTTCCCGGAATATAGGGCAGTTTTATCAGTTCCATCAATTCAAAATCTGCTCCTTTTAGCACATCTTCTACCTGACTTACACTTTGGCCGCCCCACCCAAAAGAACCAAAGGCAAGGCCTGTCCTGTTTTTCGGTGCTAATCCTTTTAAATAAGTCAAAAACGCTGCTACTGTAGGAAGCATATTATTATTTAAAGTCGGGGACCCAACACATATATATTTTGCCGTAAGTACTTCAGTCATTACTTCGGAAATATCATTCACCTTCAAATTCATCATGCGCGTGCTGACCCCTTTAGCCTCAAAGGCATTCTCCACTGCATAGGCTATTTTTTCTGTGGAACCCCACATGGTGTCATAGACAATCACAGCTTTATTCTCCGTTGCATTTGATGCCCATTTATGATACTTCTTTAAAATGGACGGAATTTGAGAACGCCAGATAATGCCATGGCTGGGAGCAATAATTTCAATATCCAAAGTTGAAACTGCTTCCAAGGCCTTTTGCACCTGACTGCCATAGGGAAGAACAATATTGGCATAATATTTTCCTGCTTCTTCCAACAGAATGTCCCCACCAATTTGATCATCAAATCGCTCCGAAGTAGCAATGTGCTGCCCAAAAGCATCATTGGAAAAGAGAATTTTTTCTTCCCCGAGATAAGTGACCATATTATCCGGCCAGTGCACCATAGGAGTCTGCACAAAAGTCAAATTTCTGTTTCCCAGGTTTAAAGCATCTCCGGACTTAACTACGGTATAACTCCATTCCCCTTGATAATGAGCTTTCAGCCCTTTTTCACCGTTGGGGGAAGTAATAATCTTTGCTTTGGGGGCTACTGCCATGATCCTGGGCAGGGATCCGGAATGATCCATTTCTACATGATTGGATACCACATAATCAATTTGGGCCGGATCAATTATGGAAGATATCCGGGATAACATTTCATCAAATAAATAATGTTTCACCGTATCAATCAGAGTTATTTTGTCATCGATAATCAGATAAGCATTATAGGTAGTACCTCTTGGAGTCAGGTACCCGTGGAAACTACGGATATCCCAATCAATGCCCCCTACCCAATAAATATTTTCTTTTACCTGAACGGCTTTCATGAAACCACCTCCAAAATTCTTTCTACTATATTCAATGCTACTCTATTCTACTGCTTCAAATTGGTCTTTACCTACGCCGCAAACAGGACATACCCAATCTTCCGGAATATCCTCAAAGGCAGTTCCCGGTGCTATACCGGAATCAGGATCACCTTCTGCCGGATCATAAACATAACCGCAAACTGAACATACATACTTTTTCATATTGTGTGCCTCCTTTTTTTCTTCTTTCTTAGTTTCATTTTTCTTTTCTTTTTTTTTGTCAGCCGGCTGTGCGGGGGGTGCTGCCCCCCGCTTCACCTGATGATAATAGGCATAAGTCATGGGTTCTTCATCACTCATCACTTCCGCCTCAATTACCTTCCCCATAAAAATAGTATGCGTTTCCACATCCAAACTGTTGATTACTTCTGCTTCTAAATAACCAACTGTATTTTCCATGAGAACCGGGGCGCCGGTAACCCCTTTTTTATATGAGAGGGAGTGGTATTTATCCATATCTCTGCCCGATGTGAAACCAAAATGTCCGATGAAATTCAAAGGTACGGTTTTTGGCAGAATAGAGACGGAAAAGACATTGCTGGCTTTAATAAATTCATTGGTTAAATTCTTTTTGTTAATACTTATCGCCACGGTGGCTGGTTCAGATGAGATCTGAAAAAATGTATTGGCGATCTGACCATTATAAGCGCCCTCTTTAGTCGAACCGATCACATAAAGGCCATAGCTTACTTTATAAAATATCTTTGCATCCACGGTCCTCAACTCCTTTCAAACTTGTATTATCTTCCCCAATTTCTGTGAAATTCCTGCATAAACTTGACATATAGCTTATAAAATTTTAGTAATGATAATTAATGCTTTTGAAAATTTGCAAGGCAAGAAAAATATATCCGAAAAGGACTACCCGACAGCTAACCCCTG
>QLUI01000166.1 GCA_018725345.1 Bacillota bacterium
CTTTGGCTATGCCTGTGTAGGTCATAGTATTCAACCTCCTTCGCTAAAGGACTTCCCACTACGCTGCATCGTCTTGATGTTGTAGTAGCGAATATCCGTCATTGGGTTGCGGATTTTGCCGGCCTGGAAAGCGTCCACCAGGTCGCGCACCGCGTCTTCGATAGTGTGCTGTGGCACGAAGCCCAGTTCGCGCTTGATCTTTTCCGATGAAATGTGGTACGAACGGTTATCGTCGGTCGGCGTCGTGACGACTTCCACGTCTTTCCCTACCACGCTGCGCACCATTTCGGCAATCTCGATGATTCTGTAGTTCTCATAGCCGGCGTTGAAGACCTTGCCGTCAATAGCTTCATCCGGCCACTCCAATGCCTTGACGTAGAGGTCAGTGACGTCTTCGATGTGAATGTTGGGGCGCATCTGCTGCCCCCCGAACACGGTGATCTTCCTGTTGTTCACCGCATGGTTGGTCAAGATATTTACCGTCAGGTCCAGTCGCAGACGCGGCGAGTAGCCGCATACCGTGGCCGAACGCAAGATCAACGTCACGAATCCCGGTTCTCGTTCCCTGAGCAACACCTCCTCGCACAGAGCCTTGTATTTGGAATAGTCCGTCAGTGGCTCCAAGGGTAAATCCTCGGTGACGTTCTCCTTCTCCTTGATGCCATACACGCTGGAAGTCGAGGCGTAGATAAAGCGGTGAACGTCGCTCTTCTTTGATACATCAACCAGGTCGAGGAATGCATCATAGTTGATAGACCGGCCTAATGCCGGGTCCAACTCAAAGCTGGGATCGTTGGAGATGCACGCCAGGTGGATCACCGCGTCACAACCATGCATGACCTTTTCCAGCAACGCCCGGTCGCGAATATCGCCTTTGATTTGTTCTAAATTAGGGTTATCCTTAACCGCGTCCAGCACATGCTCCCCGTAGATATACAGGTCAAGCACCTTCACACGATAGCCCTTGCCCAGCAGCTTGGGCACCAGCACAGCTCCAACGTATCCTGCTCCGCCTGTAACTAGAACTTGTCGTATCGGTTCTATATCAGTCATGCAAGTTTCTCCTTCTCCGACCGTGACATTATAGCACAATCCGTCAGAAAGTGCGCCAGGACGGAATGGACCAATTCCACATAACCATAGACTTGCGAAGGCACATAGAAGTTCAGGTGGCCCATGCGGCGCAACGGATTGTCAACACTAAAGCCAGAGAGCGTGATAACCTGGCATTCCCGCGCCATAGACGCCCGGACGGCGCGGAGGATATTCTCCGACTGCCCCGAACTGCTGATAGCAAGTAGCAGATCGCCAGAGTTGGCCCAGAGCATTACCGGTCGCTCAAAGACACACCCGTAGCCATGATCGTTGGAAAGAGCCGTTAACAGCGGCGGCTCGTTAAAAACTATCGCTCGTACCCCTACTGCTTTGCATAAGTCATTTTGCATGTGGCTGGCGATGGCCGCGCTGCCACCGTTGCCTATCAACATCACCTTCCCCGAAGCCGATCTAACCGACAGGATCATGTCCACCGCCTCTTTTGCACCCTCATTCAAAGAGAGGGCCACGCCCTCCCGATCGGTCACTTGCGTACTCAGCAGCAGCTCAGACAGCCTGTGGAAATAGACTGTAACACTTTGGTCAACTATGTGCATCTCCTTCACCCTGCCGAAATCATCTTACTCCTACTTCATCAGGGATTCAATTTGCTTATACAAGGATACACGTTCGATCAACTTCCTATGGCCGACTGTCGCGACCGCCTGTGCACCCACAGCGTTACCGATAAAGCCCACGACTTCCATTGGCGCCTTCTGGGCAACGCATAACGCCGTCAGAGAAAGGAATGCATCTCCAGCTCCTATCCGGTCCACTACCCGATCGGCAAAGGCTGGAATTTCAAAAAACCCCTCCTCTGTGCTATAGCAGAGGCACCCATATTTCCCCCGCGTAACGGCAACTTGCCCGCAGCCAAGCTTTTGTGAGACATCCAGTATCATTCCCTTCAGGTCGCCCCTCCGGTCCCGTGTTTCCAGCCTGATCTCATTTTCGGCAGTGGAAACGTAGTCCGCTCGGGGGTAGGTAGAAAGAGTATGATATCCCAAGTTGCCGGCATTTGCCTGCACATTCAGTGCCAGGAAGCGCGCTTCACCGCATAGGATGTCAATGGCCTCCTGACTGAGTATGCCGTGACCAAAGTCAACTACAATCACTACATCATAGCTGGGGAGCTGGTGGCGCAAGATAGCACATAACTGTTCATTATCGGCTTTATCTAGTGCCTCATCATTGATTTCGTAGACTTCCAGGAGCTTGGTAAAGAAATACTCATCTACAAAGCGCCGCTTGACGATGGTGGGGGAGTCTTTCTTATACAAGAAGAACCTCTTGATCTTGCTGTTGAGCTTCTCATCAATAAATGCTTCCTGGGGATTCTCCGTTCCCAGGAATGTAACCATGCCAACATGATCGCAGAAGTTTGCCACATGGTTGGCAACCGCTAGAATACCTCCGGCAAACTTCTCAGTCGAATTAGCCTTTACGACGAGCGTCGGCTCTTTCGAAGACTTGCCAATTGCCTCGCAGTACTGATATTCGTCGATGATCGCCTCGCCTACGACCAGTACCTTCAGCGCTTGAGCGCTTTCCAGATATCGCAGAACATCGGCTATATCGTACTTCGCGGCAAAACCAGCCAAATAGTCGCAGACCTCTTTCGGGAAAGCTGACGCGTGTTCGTTGCTCTGTTGCAACTTGCTCCTCCCTTGAAAATAACCGTTATTTTCATGCGACGTGGTGCGCCGCGGCACATGGGGATTCCTATGGTTTTGGATGATTACTCGTTGCATCACCCAAGTATGCAAACCAATCTTTTGTGGCCTCAGCTATTGAGTGCTCGTCCCAGACCGGGGCATTGCGCCACTGTTCAATATCCCGGAGCATGATTCGCACACCCTCCTCAAAACTAACCTTTGGCCTCCAGCCTAGCATCCGCGATATCTTTCTTATGTCTGCAAAGGTACAATCCGGTTCACCAGGTCGCTTGGGAATATTCAATACGTCACCACTCAGCAGCTCCACCAGATAATTGACGCTATATGTGTTGCCCGACCCGACGTTGAAGACCTCACCCTCCATCTCAGATTCCGCTGCCTGCACAAAAGCATAAACCACATCGGTAACAAAAGTAAAGTCCCTTGTCTGAGTGCCATCCCCCACTACCGTGAACGGCTTTCCAGCCAGCTTCTGTGCCAGGAAAACACCGAAGACAGCGCCATATGCCCCGGACGTTCGGGACCTGGGGCCGTAGACGTTGAAGAGTCGGAGTGAAATACAGGGCAGCTTGTATACTTTGTTCCAGTGCAGCACATACTGTTCGCCGAGGTACTTGGTAAGCGCATAGGGATACATAGGTCTGATGGGCGCTGTTTCCGGCGTGGGAAACTGATCCGGAATCCCGTAACAAGAGGACGAAGCAGCGTAGACGAACCGCTTGACCCCAGCAGAACGGGCAGCCTCAAGCACCGCGATGGTGCCATCTACGTTCGCCTCGTGGTATACGAGAGGCTGTCGAATTGACGGTACGATGTCAGCCAGGGCTGCAAGATGGAAGACCCAATCAACACTCTCGAAGAAGGGCTTAATCTCCGCATAGTGTGAGACATCCACTCTGTGAGCGGTGAGTCGCGGGTTATCTTTGATGTGATTTAGATTCTCCATTTTGCCAGTGGAAAAGTTGTCGAGAACCACTACCGCGTGACCATCCGCAAGCAGCCGCTCCACCAAGTGGCTGCCGATAAAGCCTGCTCCACCGGTGACCATGGCTCGCTGCAAACCATTCACATTATACTCGGGATTCTCACTACCTGTCACTTTATTTGGCCTTTCTCTCTCATGGTTCTTCTCCCACTATCTTTGCACTTTGTATGTGGCAGTAACCCGCCGAGAGGGGCAAAATCGTATCTGGCTGAGGGGAAAGTGCAAACATAGTGTTCTCCAAAAAGTGTAGTTATCCACAGGAGAAATAGCTTTTTGAAAACCCAGGGTTGAGAAAGGCATCCGTCTTTCCAGTATACTGTATAAGCAGGTACAAACAAAATACAGGGAGAAGACAGATGCTGCCTACTATTATAGCAGAATGGCTCAATCTCGCAAGTGTAAGATTTGATAAGGCGATTACTCATGGTGATTGCACTGAAATTCATCTTAATAGTCTCTAAAATGTGAAGTCTTGCGCAAAATGGAAAAAGAATAACGGTTCACCGCAGAGATCGCCGAGCTCGCTGAGATTTCTTGATAATTTATCTTCTCTGCGTTCTCTGCGTGCTCCGCGGTGAAACAAATACCAGGCCACTGCAAACCTGTTGGTTCTGGCTCGTCCAGGTTAGGGATTACTCTTCCGGATTTACCTGCTCTAGTTGTCCGACTTCCATTGAAGCACAACAGTCATTTCATCTATGCGGCGGCTTGTTCCAGTCGAAGGGTTCGCCCGTCTTCGGGTCTATTATCGTGGGGTCATTCCATGGACGACGCTCTTCGTCAGGATTTTGATAATCATAAAGCCTGGTGGTGAAATAAACCAACAGGGAAGGCTCACTGGATATGGTCTTTGTGCCGTGCCAGTAGATGCCGGGGATTCTTACTACCTGAGGCTTGTGGGAGCTCGATATGACTTCGACAAGCTTTCCTCTGGTATCAGGCGAATCTTCCCTATCATCATAGGCGCAGATTTTCATCGCCCCTTGAA
>QLUI01000167.1 GCA_018725345.1 Bacillota bacterium
AGGGGTAGGGGAGCGTTCCGGACAGCGCAGAAGCTGTACTGAGAAGAGCAGTGGAGCGTCCGGAAGAGCGAATGCCGGCATGAGTAACGAAAAGGCAAGTGAGAATCTTGCCCGCCGAAAGCCTAAGGTTTCCTGAGGAAGGCTCGTCCTCTCAGGGTTAGTCGGGCCCTAAGCCGAGGCAGAAATGCGTAGGCGATGGACAACGGGTTGATATTCCCGTACCACCTCACGTCCGTTACCAGCAATGGGGTGACGCAGAAGGGTAGGCACAGCGCACCGTTGGTTGTGTGCGTTCAAGCGTTTAGGGAGTGCGGATAGGCAAATCCGTCCGCACAATTCTGAGGCGTGATGAGGAGCGAAATTATAGTAGCGAACTGGCTGATCCCATGCTGCCAAGAAAAGCCTCTAGCGAGGATGTAGGTGCTCGTACCGCAAACCGACACAGGTAGGCGAGGAGAAAATCCTAAGGCGCGCGGAAGAACCTTCGTTAAGGAACTCGGCAAATTGACCCCGTAACTTCGGGATAAGGGGTGCCCCGCCAGGGTGAGATCTAACAATCTTGCCTGAGGGGGCCGCAGAGAATAGGCCCAAGCGACTGTTTAGCAAAAACACAGGTCTCTGCGAAGTCGCAAGACGACGTATAGGGGCTGACGCCTGCCCGGTGCTGGAAGGTTAAGAGGAGAGGTTAGCAGGCTGGAGGTCAGAGTTCGGAAGTCGGACTCGAAGGAATCGGCGAAAGAGCCGATTCCAGCTAAAGATCCGATATCGGATTTCTGATTTCTGACCTCTAGTTTGCGAAGCTTTGAATTTAAGCCCCAGTAAACGGCGGCCGTAACTATAACGGTCCTAAGGTAGCGAAATTCCTTGTCGGGTAAGTTCCGACCCGCACGAAAGGCGTAACGACTTGGGCGCTGTCTCAACGAAGGATCCGGTGAAATTGTAGTACCTGTGAAGATGCAGGTTACCCATGACAAGACGGAAAGACCCCGTGGAGCTTTACTGTAGCCTGATATTGGATTTTGGTATGAAATGTACAGGATAGGTGGGAGACTGGGAAATTTTGGCGCAAGCCAAGATGGAGTCAACGGTGGGATACCACCCTTTTTATACCGGAGTTCTAACCGCGAGCCGTTATCCGGTTCCGGGACAATGTCAGGTGGGCAGTTTGACTGGGGCGGTCGCCTCCCAAAGAGTAACGGAGGCGCTCAAAGGTTCCCTCAGCGCGGTCGGGAATCGCGCGTAGAGTGTAAAGGCAGAAGGGAGCTTCACTGCGACACCGACGGGTGGAGCAGGGACGAAAGTCGGACTTAGTGATCCGGCGGTACTGCGTGGCAGGGCCGTCGCTCAACGGATAAAAGCTACCCCGGGGATAACAGGCTTATCTCCCCCAAGAGTCCACATCGACGGGGAGGTTTGGCACCTCGATGTCGGCTCATCGCATCCTGGGGCTGAATTAGGTCCCAAGGGTTTGGCTGTTCGCCAATTAAAGCGGTACGTGAGCTGGGTTCAGAACGTCGTGAGACAGTTCGGTCCCTATCTGTCATGGGCGTAGGAGAATTGCAGAGAGCTGTCCCTAGTACGAGAGGACCGGGATGGACAGACCTCTGGTGTACCAGTTGTTCTGCCAAGGGCACTGCTGGGTAGCTATGTCTGGACGGGATAAGCGCTGAAAGCATCTAAGCGCGAAGCCCCCTTTAAGATAAGTTCTCCCGCTCGGAAAACGAGGTAAGACCCCAGAGAGAAGATCTGGTTGATAGGCCGGGTGTGTAAAGACAGTAATGTCAAAGCTTACCGGTACTAATAGGTCGAGGGCTTGACCTAAACTTTTGACACTTCTTGCATATCGCTGTGCAGTTTTGAGAGAACTTTCTGGCGGAAATGGCGGAGGGGTCACACCCGTTCCCATTCCGAACACGGCCGTTAAGCCCTCCAGCGCCGATGGTACTTGGGACGTAGGTCCCTGGGAGAGTAGGTCTCCGCCAGACTAATTAGGTTGTTTTGCGGAATCCCGTGATATATTGCGCGCTCATGGGATGGGTATGCGTTATATTGATGGGCGGAGTGCTCGCGGCGGAGTTTGCTGAGATTTTAACGGTCAGGAAATTTTTAAGAAGGCAGTTTTGGTGATGTGTGAGGCATCCGAAGAAGCTATTGCTAAAGCTGGTCTGATCATTGATAAGATTGATCTTGTTGTGCCCCATCAGGCAAATTTACGAATTATAGAAGTCGTGGGGAAACGACTCAAAATTTCACCGGAGAAGATATTTATTAACATTCACAAGTACGGCAATATGTCGTCAGCTACCACACCGGTAGCATTTGTGGAAGCTATTGAGGAAGGGTTTGTTCAGCCGGGAATGCATATTCTCTTGCCGGCTTTCGGAGCGGGTCTTACCTACAATGCTCATGTTATTCGTTGGGATGAACGGATAAAGCCTGTTAGTTTTGCCAAGATAGAGTTGCCACCCTGCGAAAAAACCGGTCTGGAAATGATTAGAGAATATATTGAGTGTCCTCGCGCTACGGGTTCATACTGATGAAGGGAGATGTTTTTTGAACAACGTGTTGATTATGCCCTGCTTGGACATAAAAGATGTACGGATGGTGAAGGGGTACATTTCGCCCTGCTGCAAGATGCGGGAGATCCAGTGGCGTGCGCCCGCGCTTATTGTGAGGCTGGTGCAGATGAGCTGGCGTTTCTGGATGTAACCGCTACCATTGAAGGCAGAAAAACCATGTTAAAGACTGTCAGGGACGTAGCTGTCGTCACCACAGTTCCCTTTACCGTTGGCGGGGGAATTAAGAATGTTGCTGAGGCTGAAGCAGTGTTGGCTGCCGGAGCTGACCGTGTGTCCATCAGCAGTGCCGCTGTTCGAAATCCATGTCTAATTGATGAAGCTGTAAAATTGCTTGGTCGGGAGAAAGTGGTTGTAGCCATCGACGTAGATTTAAACCAGGCATTGCCTTCCGGCTATGAAGTATACGTTGACGGCGGCAATAAGAAAACGGGCAAGGACGCAATTGAGTGGGCGAAGGAAGCCGAGGCTCGGGGCGCTGCTATCATTCTTCCTACCAGCAAAGCTTGTGACGGGGCGAAAACCGGTTATGACTTGCCCTTAATTCGTGGGATTAGAGCAGCGGTAGGCGTGCCTGTTGTTGCCTCAGGTGGTGCCGGTAAGTTGGAGCATTTTCTGGAAGCGGCTGAGGCGGGCGCTGGTATTCTTTTGGCAGCATCAGTTTTTCATTTTTGCGAAATAGGTATCCCGGAACTTAAAAGCTACCTTAGTCATAAAGGTATTTCTATTAAGGAAGGATGATTGCATTTGAATATAGCTGAAATACTGGGGGCTGAAGCGTCAAGCTTGTTGGACTATCGCTGCAACACAATTAAAAAGGAGCTGTTGCACTTGCCGGGTCCGGACTATCTGGATCGCGTTTTTACGCAGACAAGCCGGCCAACAACTGTGTTGAGAAGTTTGCAGCAGCTTTTTTCTCACGGCAGGTTGACAGGAACGGGCTATCTCTCTATCTTGCCGGTGGATCAGGGCATTGAGCATTCTGCCGGTGCATCGTTTGCTCCAAATCCCGCTTATTTTGATCCGGAAAACATTGTTAAACTGGCAATGGAGGGAGGCTGTAATGCCGTTGCATCCACCTTGGGAGTATTGGGGTCGGTGTCGCGGAAGTATGCCCACAAAATACCCTTTATTGTCAAAATTAATCATAATGAGCTTCTTTCCTATCCAAATTCTTTTGACCAAGTAATGTTTGCTAATGTTAAGCAGGCTCGTGATCTGGGGGCTGCAGGTGTGGGTGCAACCATTTATTTTGGCTCCGAAGAGTCTCGGCACCAAATCAGGGAAGTTGCGACAGCTTTTCAACAAGCACACGAACTAGGGTTGTTTACGGTGCTTTGGTGTTATTTGCGGAATCCGATGTTTAAAGTAGCCGGAGTGGATTATCACACGGCCGCTGATTTTACAGGTCAGGCTAACCACCTAGGTGTTACCATTGAGGCGGATATCATTAAACAAAAGTTGCCAGAAACAAACGGTGGATACCTTGCAGTAAGCGAGAAGACCGGTAAAGAGTTTGGTAAATCGCATCCTCTAGTATATAGCTCACTGACTGGTAGTCATCCAATTGACCTGGCTCGTTACCAAGTGGTGAACTGTTACATGGGGCGCAGCGGTTTAATCAATTCCGGCGGACCGACGGGAAAAGAAGACTTGACTGAAGCAGTTCGGACTGCGGTTATTAACAAACGGGCCGGGGGTATGGGCTTGATCTTGGGCCGCAAAGCTTTTCAGCGCCCCATGGTAGAAGGGATTAAACTTCTCAATGCAATCCAGGACGTTTATTTGGACGAGAATGTGACAATTGCATAAAGATGTTGCTCATTAGGTTTCTAAGATCTCTAAAAAGATTCGACCTGTGCAATAGGATACACCCATAATAAGGCATTCACTGGATAAAATTTACTGGACAAACACCCGCCCATCTGTTATGGTAACAGAGGAGGTGGATTATTATGGGTAAGTGTAACATCCGCATCAATATTGACTTTAATAATTCAGAAGGTATAACGGAATCACATCAGGTTGAAGTTGAGGCATTGCTTCCTGAGTCGGGTCCAAAAATTATTGACAATGTGGAGAAGACCATACTTAAATTAAATAAAGAGGCGATTCGCCAGGCCGTAGTGTTATACTTTGAAGAACTCTCAA
>QLUI01000168.1 GCA_018725345.1 Bacillota bacterium
TCTCAGGCCTTGCGCCGGCTTTTAATGTTTTCGATTGCTCTATGACATTCTTTGCAATAGTGATCCCCTCTTTATAATTGCCAGTAGAAAGTGCTGATCTTGCTTGTTTCAATAGCTCTTCAGCTTCTGTAACCTCGCAGCCAAGCTCTTTGGCGCCCTCTATCGCCGATTCTGCGGATTTTATCTGCTTGTTTAGCTCTTTGAAATCCCTCAATCTTTCTTCCGTTTTGGTTTCGATGATGCTATTTTTTGTAATAGAGATTCCTTCTTGATAATTGCCGGCAGAAAGCGCCGATCTTGCCTGGTTCAATAGGTCTTGAGCTTCTGTAACCTCGCAGCCAAGCCCTTCGGCATCCTCTATCACCGATTCTGCGGATTTTATCTGGTTGTTCAGTTCTTTGAAATCCGCCATTCTTGCTTTAATCTGAGAAATCTCTTTTGTGGCAATTTCTACTGCTTGAGCATATTTTCGTTGTTCAAGGAGGTGAAGGGATTCTGGCTGTGGAATCTTGTAGCCGATCTGATTGGCTTCAGTTATCAGATTCTGGATGATCTTCGATAAAAGTGAAGGAACCACAAACAGATAGACCTTCTTATCCTCACCCCCAGCGGCCACATACCCATCTCCGATCGCTGCCGAGTAAACCCGACCACCAGCCTTATAACTCCAGAGCAGTTTACCGGAGTAGTCGAATAGATAGACGTTCCCATCGTCACTCGCAGCCGCGACATACCCATCTCTGATCGCTACCGACGAAACCTTATCACCAGCCTGATAACTCCAGAGCAGTTTACCGGAGTAGTCGAATAGATAGACTTCATGATCAAGACTCCCGGCCACCACATACCCATCCCCGATCGCTACCGAGCGAACAAAATCCCCAGCCTCATAGCTCCAGAGCAGTTTACCGGAGTAGTCGAATAGATAGACCTTCTTATCGAAACTCCCCGCCGCCACATACCCATCTCCGATCGCTACCGAGCGAACCTCATCACCAGCCTGATAGCTCCAGAGCAGTTTACCGGAGTAGTCGAATAGATAGACCTTCTTATCCCGACTCCCAGCGGCGACATACCCATCTCCGATCGCTACCGACCAAACATTATCACCAGCCTCATAGCTCCAGAGCCGTTTACCTGAGTAGTCGAATAGATAGACCTTCTTATCCTTGCTCCCGGCCGCGACATACCCATCTCCGATCGCTACCGACAAAACCTTATCACCAGCCTGATAGCTCCAGAGGAGCTTACCTGAGTAGTCGAATAGATAGACCTTACTATCCTCACTCCCCGCCGCCACATACCCATCCTCGATCGCTACCGACACAACCCGATCACCAGCCTCATAGCTCCAGAGCAGTTTACCGGAGTAGTCGAATAGATAGACCTTACTATCCTCACCCCCCGCCGCCACATACCCATCTCCGATCGCTGCCGAGTAAACCCGATCACCAGCCTCATAGCTCCAGAGGAGCTTAACCTCTTGGGAAGGTTTCCGCACTGGCTTCTCAACCTGTTTGAAATCCGCCATTCTTGCTTTAATCTGAGAAATGTCTTTTGTGGCAATTTCTACTGCTTGACCATATTTTCCTTGATCAAACAGCTCAAGGGATTCTGGCTGTGGAATCTTGCAGCCGATCTGATTGGCTTCAGTTATCAGATTCTGGATGATCCTCGATAAAAGTGAAGGAACCACAAACAGATAGACCTTCTTATCGAAACTCCCCGCCGCCACATACCCATCCCCGATCGCTACCGAGTAAACACTATTACCAGCCTGATAGCTCCAGAGCAGTTTACCGGAGTAGTCGAATAGATAGACCTTGTAATCGCCACTCCCCGCCGCCACATACCCATCCCCGATCGCTACCGAGTAAACGCAACCACCAGCCTCATAGCTCCAGAGCAATTCACCTGAGTAGTCGAATAGATAGACTTTACCATCCACACTGCCCGCCGCCACATACCCATCCCCGATCGCTACCGACCAAACGCTATTACCAGCCTCATAGCTCCTGAGCAGTTTACCGGAGTAGTCGAATAGATAGACCTTGTTATCGAAACTCCCCGCCGCCACATACCCATCCCCGATCGCTACCGACCTAACGCTATCACCAGCCTGATAGCTCCAGAGCAGTTTACCGGAGTAGTCGAATAGATAGACCTTCTTAGCCCAACTCCCAGCCGCCACATACCCATCTCCGATCGCTGCCGAGGAAACCCCACCACCAGCCTCATAGCTCCAGAGCAGTTTACCTGAGTAGTCGAATAGATAGACCTTCTTATCCTCACTCCCAGCGGCCACATACCCATCCCCGATCGCTACCGACCGAACGCTATCACCAGCCTGATAGCTCCAGAGCAGTTTACCAAAGTAGTCGAATAGATAGACCTTCTTATCGAAACTCCCAGCCGCCACATACCCATCTCCGATCGCTACCGACCAAACGCTACCATCAGCCTCATAGCTCCAGAGGAGCTTAACCTCTTCTTTACTCTTTTTCCCGGATAACCAATCAAATAACCCCATTGCTCAAATACCTCCTACAGCCTCGTCCCACATTCGGGACAGAACTTATCATCCTTCTCTGCTTCCCGCTTGCATTCCGGGCATCTCCTGCTCAAGCTAATCTGATTGGCGCCAATCCCGCCAATTTCCGACTTCACCATAACCACATCGCCATAGGTGTTTATCGAGCCAGCCTGATCAGAGCCAATCCCACCAATCTTCGACTTCACCATAACCACATCGCCATAGAACTGCATCACCTGTTTTGGCGCCTCTGCTTGCTTTGCCTCCTTAAAGATTCGTGCTATCTCCCCTGGCTGCTTCATAAGCTCCAGAACACCTGTCTCAAGAACCTCCAACCACCTCTTCAGGCTCTGGCAAATACCATCCCTCACCGGAAGCTTTATCTCAGGGTCGTTCTGTATCTTATCCAGGCTTTCGCCCATCTCATGCATATAATGACTGATATCCCCTCTTCGTATCTCACGGATTATATCTTCACTGGATTTGATCTGAAAGCTATTGTACTTCCCCAGCCTCTGCACCAACTCTATCTCCGCCCGGGTGAAGAGCTTCTCAGGCTCCCTCTCTTCGTTCATGGAAAAGGTGGCTGCCAGCTTGAGTAGCGCCATGTAAAAACCTGCTGTCGTTTCGCGGTCAACATCTCCGTAGAATTCCCCGCATTCTCCATCCTCGTACTTGCTCAGGTTTTCCTTTATCTCAAACCAGAGCAGTACCCTCTTCTCGACGTCCATTGTCTTTAAGGTCTGCAGGTCATTATTATTGACCCTCTCTGCCGGCCTCTCCAAGCTTTCGAGACGCTTAAAATCCCCTTCCCCCTTCATGCCTTATCACCCTGCACATTCAGCACCAATCCGACGTCCTCTATATACCTGATGCGATACCCTTCTTTTTCCAGGTCGTAGAACGCCTTCTTTACCAGTGCCCGGTCTTCTTTTGTTTCTTCGGCCACGTCTTCGAGAACCACATGATCCACGGTGGAGAACTTATCAGCAATGAAATCCTTCAACCGCTCAATCTTCTCCACATCGAATTCCGGCTTAAACAAATCCACGAACCTGGAGATATGGGCATCTGCGGGATTGTAAATTATCTCCCCCGTTATAGGGTCCACCAGGCAGACCGAAACATACCTGTTGATAAACCTGCGGTGAAAATCATCAGACTGGTGATACTCCCGGATCTTCTCGCTAATCCCGGTCGGAGAGGCTATGCCGATAACATGGAAGTAGTTACCCACTTCGGCATTATCAATGGATTTCGACAGAATGCCCGTAAACTCCTCCAGGCTCAGCGGCTTTGTATCGAAGCCCGCTTCGGCATAAGCCTGCAGATGGTTGAAAGCAATTGCCTCGACAACCACCCTCCTCTCACTCCCGGAGAATATGTGCCTCTTTTTCGATATGCAATAGACTGACCTCTGGTTGCAGGGCATTTCGTTATCCATCTCCGCCTTTGATAGTGTGCCGGCCAACTCCTTCCCCATCCATTCCCGATCACTGAACTTGGAATGCTCGGCCCAGGAGCTGATTCTGTATTCCTTACCTTCTATTGGACTTGGGACGGTCAGCGGAAAGGTAGTTGCCTTTGTCTCAAACCTGCCGACGTAGTTAAGCTCCATATACTTTGCCTCTGCTCTGGTCACGAATCTACTCTCCCTGGCTTCCTCCATGCCTCTCTTTATCTTCTCAAGTCTCTCACCCAGCTCCCTGTTTTTCTCCTCAAGTCGCTCTCTTTCGGTTTTTAGTTCTTCCTCTCTCTCTTTTAACTTTTCTTCCCTGCCTTCAAGTTCTTCTCGCTTCTCATCCGACAGCTTCATAAACTCGGCAGCCCCTGCCTCAAGAACATCCAGTCTTCTCTTCATCGTCTCCTTGATCGCAAGCCTGACCGGAAGCTTTATCTCAGGGTTATTCAACACCTTCTCCAGGCTGCCCTCCATCTCGCCCATATAATCCCTTATATACTTGAGTGTAGCCTTGTCCCCCCTTTTAATCTCGTTGATGACATCTTCCCTGGATTTGATATCAAGGCTATTATACTTCTCCAGCTCCGTCACAACGTCTATTTCTGCCTGGGTGAAGAGTTTCCCTGCACCCACAACCTCCTCTCGGTTCATGGAAAAGGTTGCTGCCAGCTTCAACTGAGCCATTATGAACCTGGCTATAGTATTTTGATGAGT
>QLUI01000169.1 GCA_018725345.1 Bacillota bacterium
GGTGGTGCATGTTCAAAATGATTTGATCAATTAAGCTATCAAAACCTACAGCTACTGCATCAATGTCCCCTTGGCGAATGGCTTCTAAAACAATCTCTTTATTGTTCTTGCATACTTTCACGATAACACCCCCAAAAGTATCTACCTTTGAGAGCATCATACATTGTTGGTGGGTTGATGTCCAGGTAATTATTTACATTTTGAGGGCAAATTCTCTAAATTACGAATTGAAGTTTTATGGAATTGAAATTAAATATCAAATTGGAAATTTCTGTTTTCAGGGGATATGAGTCTTTTAGAATTTTACATAGGTTTAATTTTTCGTGGGCTCTGCCCACACCCGCCCTCGCCGGGGGGTAGCCGGTCATGCTTTGGCAGACCGACTGAACATTAGGGTTTGGGTATTGTGAGGCGATCAAGGGTAAAGCTCCGGCTCGGCTTTGGTGTCACCGATCACGAATTCTGACGGCGAAATTCTCACCGACAATGGCGTTGTAGCTTGAACGACAACCTGCAAGCATGGTGAGAATTCCGCCGTCACTCGTTTTTAGTTAAAATACTATGCTTAGATAATACCTCTTTGGCGGTCAAGGTCGGTTAACACCCAAGTAACATGGGACTCCTCAATAACGTCATGTCCCCGTTGTTTCGCATCATACAGGGCTTGGCTACAAATGAGGTTAATCATCCTGGGTATGCCCTGGGCGGCCGCATGAACATGAGAGCTGGCACTCTTTTGCAAACATGGGTACTGTCAGGTTTGCCGTCTGCATCTAGTGCCGGATATGCTATGGTTTCCTCCGGAGAGAGACCGGTCAGGTGGTACTGCATAGGGATCCTCTGGGCGATCGCTTCATACTTTTTTAAGCGCAGCGTCTGCCGGAATTCGGGCTGCCCGACCAAAATGAAAGGGAAAAGGGAACAGGAATCCATCTGGTGGTTGATGACAAAACGAAGTTCGGTCAGCATGGACGGGCTCATCTCTTGGGCTTCGTCTGCAACGATAATGAGCGGCTTCGGCCATTGCGCCTGTCGGGATTCTAACGATTCCGACCAGATACGTTTGCTTGGCGGGCTGACAATCGCTCAAATCCTGACCGGGAGCGACCATAAGCTTATAAGCTGGCCTATGTGAAGCGGCTGATTCTGTAGCCCATGAGCGAAGCGGGGTATCTCCGCCTCTTTCTGGCACGGAGCGGCTTCGCATTAGTGCATGAATCGCTTGCCATGGAAGGTAAACACCTTTACGAAATCATTCTGGCCAAACCGGTCCAGGAAGCGGAGACAGATCCTTTTAGGCTTTCCTTCGGACCACGACTGCTGGAAGTGAACCCACCGCTGTTGCCGCTCCTGTTACGGGAAAGAATCCGCAAACTCAGAATTGTCTGCAGAAATTTGCACAAGGCAAATAACAAAGATGTCTCGGGTAAAATCAAAGAGGTGGAGTGGCAATTAGGCTGCCTAGAGGAGGTGCTGGCCTGTGCTGCCTAAGCGCGCAGACGTTGATTAATTGCCTGGAAACGCTGGCGCCGCGCCGACTGGCATTTGACTGGGATAATGTCGGGCTACAGCTTGGTTCGCCAGCCGGGCATCGGCACCTTTATGCCTAAAGAAGGGGCTACCCCGTTTATCGGCACACAGGGCATGCTGGAACGTCCCGGAGAAGTGCGCCTAGAAACAATTATGACATCAGGGCAGCGCAGACGTGTACTGGCAGCGATGATGAAAGCCCATCCATTTCCGTCTCGCCCGCTACCGCGTCACCATTGCCGCTGGCCAACACGGCCTTATACTTCCTTCCTACAAAGGCGCTACCTTCCGCGGCGGCTTCGGCGCGGTCTTCAGGCGTATCGCCTGTGCTTTGCGCGAGCAGGAATGCGGCCCGTGTATCCTGAGAAACCAGTGCCACTATGCCTATATTTTCGAGACTGCGCCGCAGTCTGGCACCCAGGCGCTTAGCAAATACGAAAGTATCCCCCGCCCGTTTGTCCTGGAACCGCCGCCTGATCCAAAAACTACCTACGCGCCTGGCGAAAAGCTGGACTTTCATCTGCTGCTTATCGGCCGCGCCATCCAGTACTTCCCCTATTTTATTGTTGTCTTTCGGGAAATGGGGGTGGTCGGCCTTGGTAGCGGCCGTCGTCCTTTTATTTTAGAAGAAGTGACAGCACTCGGGCTGAAACAGGAGGCGCAGGCCTACTCTTGCTCAACAAACACGGTTCGCGCCATAGACCTCTCATATAATGGGGCGCAGTTGACGGCACAAACCTTACCGCAGGCAAAAAAAATACGAGTGACCTTTGAAACACCCGTACGGTTGGTAGACGATGGCAGGTTGCCACCAGCCCCGGAGTTCCATATTTTTTTCCGCCAGGCCATGCGCCGCATTTCGGCCATGGCCTATTTCCATCACGGACAGCCCTTGGAGGCGGATTACGTCGGCCTGACAGAGCGCTCCCGGCAGGTTGCCCTTGTGGCCAACAAAACTCACTGGCAGGACTGGGAACGTTATTCCCGGCGCCAGGACCAGCGCATCAAGATGGGGGGCCTGATAGGGGAAGCCACTTACCAGGGGAATCTGGATGAATTCCTCCCCTGGCTCGCGCTGGGCGGACACATCCATATTGGGAAAAACACGGTTTCTGGCCTTGGTAAATACAGCATGACGGTGCTCTGAACGGAAATTAAGCGACAGGAGTTCTATGATAGTTTTTGTCCCTTATTATTTGACTTGCTAACATTGAAGCATTAATATTAGACTACAGCCATCTCATAATAAGGGACTGAAAAATAGTGAGTTGTCAGGTTACACTATTTTCACCTGGGAGATGGCTATATTTTTTGCTTGACATTAGCGAAAAAGAACGGTAATATAAGTGGCAGTAGAACTGCCAACTTATTATAGGATAAATTTTGCGAATTTATGTTAAAGGTTGCCTTTGGATTGGGGAGAATAACAGAATACGTGTTCGTTGTGACAAAGGGGAGGCTGCCAAAGAGATCGATGAACCTACTAAACCTGCGTGAATTGTTTAAACAGTTGTTTGTACTTGACAGCAAAGACATGAGCGTCTTGCTTTACCCTTACCAGGAGAGAGTGGCTAAACACTTATTATCCGGCGCGAATGTGATTTTACGTGCGCCGACCGGTGCAGGGAAAACGTGGGCTGCACTACTGCCTTTTTTATTTGCCAGACAGCAAGGGCAGCAATTTGCCGACAGGATGCTCTATGCTCTTCCGTTAAGATCGCTTGCTTCACAGCTTTTTTCATCGACCAATGAAGCTTGCCTTAAGGTAGACTGGCGACCGCTCATCCCCGTTGTTAAACCCGAACCGGCGACACTTACTGGCAAAATTAACATTACCATGCAAACAGGAGAACAGCAGAATGACCCATTTTTTCAAGGGGAGATTATTTTTACAACGATCGACCAGCTTCTTTCGTCGTATATTCTTTCACCGGTATCCCTGCCGCGCCGTCTGGCAAACATCAACGCCGGAGCGCTGTTTGGCAGCCTGATAGTTTTTGATGAATTCCACCTGCTGGAGCCGAGCCGCTCCATGGGTACGGCGATTGAGATGCTAGACAGGCTAAACGGATATTGCCGTTTTGTCTTAATGACGGCCACACTGTCTGATCAGGCGGTCTCCTGGTTGGCGTGCCGGCTCAAAAATGTTGAGGTAGTTGCTCTTGACCAAGTTGAGATCGAGGAAATTGAAAAAAGCAAAAAAAGTGAAAAAAGCAAAAAGACGCAAACGCGAAGATTTTGGACTTACAAAGCGGAGCTGCTGACAGCGGCAGAAATTATGACCCAGCACAGGCAGCGGACATTGGTTCTGACAAACACCGTCAGCCGCGCGCAGCAGATTTATAAAGATTTGCTTAACCAACACAGACCCGAGACGAAAATTTGCTTGCTTCACTCCAGATTTTTCCCGGCAGACCGGGCAGGCAAAGAAAAAGAAATTTTAGTTCGTTTCGGGAAAGCGCTGCAAGAAAATAAGGAAAACTTTATTCTTGTGAGCACGCAGGTGGTAGAAGCGGGCATGGATTTCTCCGTTGACACGCTGCACAGCGAACTGGCACCGATTAACAGCTTAATCCAGCGAGCTGGCCGTTGCGCGCGTTACGGCGGCGAGGGCAGCGTCAACATTTACCAGGTGGAAAACGATCTGCCTTACGATAACACGGAAATGAGGGAAACGGAAGAGTATTTACAGAGACTGCCCAACGAACCCTTCACCTACCTTCAGGAAAGAGAAGCGGTCAACTCGGTCCTTGGTCCTCACGAAGAGAGCGTCTTGTCCCAGTACGCCAATCTGTATCAGCGTAGGGCAAAGATTAACGAAGCCATCGATGGCAGCAACCCTGGCGCACGGGAGGAATTAATCCGCGATGTCAACAGCATTAACGTTATCGTTACTGCCCAGCCGCAAAAAATCCGCTTTGACCTCCCGGGAGAATGGCCCAAGCTGCTTTCCGTGCCAGTGGGAACACTGCGCTCTTTTTTAACTAAAACTGCCGCAACTGCCGCCGCCCCCGGGGAGCAGTGGGTGGCAAAGCATCCGCTAGCAGCAGAACAGCAGACCGAAGAGGAAACGCAAAGCTTTAGCTTCCGCTGGCCAGAACTTGAACCAGCCCTGCTTCCTTCGGCATGGCTCGTGGCCGTCAATCCGGCTTTTGCTCGCTATACTAGCGA
>QLUI01000017.1 GCA_018725345.1 Bacillota bacterium
TTAACGTGGTCCCCGTGGGTCACACCGGCCACACCTTCCATGTCAACCGAGATGTAGATCTTCATTCCTTCCTCCTTAATCTATAATCGCCGATCGCCTAACCCGGACGAGCCGGAACCAAAAAGGCAGTCCGGGAAATTCCAATGTCCAAATCTCAATTTCCAAATAATACCCAAATCCCAATAATCAAACTCCATGGGCGTTCAGCCGTCAGCTCTCGGCCTCCGGAATTCACCCTTCAGGGTTTCATTTGCTCTTTAGGGATCGGTAACACCCCCGGACTCAACCCCTCGATCAGAACGTTCGTCATCCTCTGAGATCCCCAGCAAATAGTGGTTCATCCAGTCGAGCAGTACCTCGTTCTGGACACGGCGCACGATCGGCCGGCCGTGGATTGATCCAGCATGACTTGCCGGCAGCCTCACCATCTCCACGATACAACCGCTCGCCTTGAGGACGGCGTAGAACTGCTCCGCTTGTTCCGCCGGGCAGCGATAGTCGTCTTCACCCTGCACCAACAGGGTCGGGGTGGTGCAGCGATGGGCGTAAGTGATGGGAGAGCAACGTCGGTAAACCTCGGGTATTTCGTGCGGTAGTCCACCCATCTCCGCGGGGGCGAACCAGGGACCGACATCGCCGACGCCGTACATACTGACCCAATTGGTGACCGGGTTCTCCGGCACGGCCGCCTTGAAACGATTCGTCTGTCCCACGATCCAGCACGTCAGATTCCCACCGCCGGAGAGGCCGCAGCAGCCCAGGCGGTGCGGATCAGCGATTCCCTCGGCGATGGCGAAATCAACGCCGGCCATCAGGTCCTTATAGTCCAGGTTGCCCCAATCGCCGATGATCCTGGTGCTAAACTCGTCCCCATAGCCGGTGGAGCCACGCTGGTTGATAAACAATACCGCATAACCCGCACCGGCCAGCATCTGGAAATCAAAGGAGAAGATGTGCCCAAATCCGGAATGGGGCCCACCATGGATATACAGGATAGTTGGGTAAGGGGGTTCACCGATGCACGGTTTCATGACCCAACCTTCAACCGGCACTCCGTCGTCGCCGGAAAAGGAGAGGTGCTCAACGGTGGGGAGAACATATTCCGCTAACAAGTCGGCGTTCAGGCGGGTGAGCCGGCGCTCGTTTGATCCGGCCACTGTGGCAATGAACAGCTCTGGGGGGGCATCGAGGGTACTAACGGCGAAAAGCAGGTGCTTGTCATCCATATCCAGGGGGATGCAGGTGCGCTCGCCTGTCATCACCGGTGACCAGGACTCAGGTTCGTTCAGGGCAATGCGATAGATACTAACCATGCCCCCTTCCTGAACCTGCACGTAGGCCGCTTGTCCGTTCCTCGAGACCAAAATGTTGGGGAATGCTCTATACACCGGCATATCCGCTTGTAATCCCCCGCCTACCTGAAAGGTGAGGCCTGCGGTGCGGCATTCGGGCTCCCCTCCCTGACGGTCGATCACCCACAGGTCGTTCTGCGAGCCGATGGGGCGGCCGAACGGACTTCCGACGAAGACGACTCGCTGGCCGTCCGGCGTCCAGGCCGCGGAGATCGCATACCCCCAATCCTTCACCAGGTCGCGAACATCTCCAGCCAGGTTCACGATTCTGAGGGCGGGATAGACCCGATGCGAATCGGGGAACATCGCTGCGGTGAATAAAATCTCTTGCCCATCAGGCGACCAGAGCGGCATTCCGTTCTGACAATCATCGTGGGTCAGTTGTTTGGGCTCTCCCCCTTCAGCAGGAATTACATAGATGTCTTGCACTACGCTATCCAGGTACCCCACGGCATCGAAGCGGTAGATATGGCGGGTGACCCGATAGGGCTTTTGGGGGTCCGGAGGCTCTGCCGCTGGGCAGGCAGTAAAGGCGATCTGCTTGCCGCTGGGTGACCAGGCAGGACCGCCGCCGACCCCTTGCTTCATGGCGGTTAAGGCGCGGGCTTCACCGCCGTCCACCGGGATGAGATAGATCTGCGGCTTATCACCTCGGGTCGAGAGGAAAGCAATCTGCTTACCGTCCGGCGACCACTGGGGGTTTGTGTCACGGGCCAGTCCGGCGGTGAGACGCCGTGACTCACCGGTCTCCAACGACAACAGCCAGATGGCCGCATATTCCTCCTCCTTCTCAGCATCAACGTGGGAGACCACATAGGCAACGGTATTGCCGTTGGGAGAGAGCCGCGCGTCTTGTAGAAACATGAAGCGGAATAAGTCCGCCGGCTCAACCATTTGGCGTTGTCTTTTCTCCACCAAAAGACCCTCAGTCATAATCAATAGACCCGCCTTCGTCACATACGCTGCTTTGCACCAGAAACATCATGCCGGGTTTTAGTGGCGCTTTCGACGATCACCTTCCAAAAATCGAGCGGAACAATTTCTGGTAGAAGATAGTTGGTAAAACCTAATCCTTTCTCAGAGTGAGCTGAAATCGATCTCCATCTTTCCTTGACGGAGACTTTAACTTCTCCAAGCCTGGGGAATGAAATTGTTTTATCCTTACTCCATTTCCCGTGGAGGTATGCAGCAACGCACCTTATCCCATTACCGCACATATCAGCTTCGGGGCCGTCCCGGTCGAAAAGGCGCATCTTAGCGTCCGCATCCTTCGATGAGGCGATGAATATCAGCCCGTCTGCCCCAATCCCAAAGTTCCGCTGGCAAAGCCTCTTTGCCAGCACCCCCCTCTTTTCTTCAGGAACGGGCGCGGCATCGAGCTCGTCTCGGATGATGAAATCGTTCCCGCAGGCCTGGTATTTGAAGAATTTAAAGTTCACCATGTCACAGTCTGCCATAACCACCTTCTACCAGCCAACCATCCCTTCCAACACCGCGTCGGGGACCATTCCTTTCTCTACCTCCGTTAAACTTTCGTCTATTACGTTAAGCGCATACTCCAGATCCCCCTCCGCGATGACCAGGGGTGGTTGTATTCGAAGGACTGAGCCACTGAAAGAGATAAGGAGAACCCCTTTTTCGTAACAGCGCCAACAGACCTTCAGCGCCTCCTTGACCGCCCGTTCTTTACTCTGGCGGTTCTTGACCAGATCGACCCCGATGGAGAGACCCTTCCCGCGGACGTCGCCGATCAGTTGATGGCGGTCTTTCATTTTTAGGAGTCGGTCCATAGCATATTGCCCTAATTTAGCGGACCGCTCCACCAGTCTCTCCTCGCGGATGACCTCAATCGTGGCCAGCGCAGCCGCACAGGCCACCGGATTGCCGGCACAGGTGAATAGATCGGCAGGGGGCTCCAGCGCTTCCAGGATGTCGGCCCGCGCCACCAGGGCAGAGAGGGGCATCCCGGAGGCGATCGCCTTGCCCATCACCACGATATCAGGTATCACACCCCAGTATTCAATGGCGAACCACTTTCCTGTCCGTCCAAACCCGGTCTGGATCTCTTCGTCCACTAAAAGGCTCCCGTGTTCCGTGCAGAATTTCCGCAACTGAGGAAGAAAGAAAGGCGGAGGGACGATGATCCCCGCATCCCCCTGGATCGGCTCGACAACGATGGCCGCTACCTCGTCAGGTGGGAGAATAGTTTGGAAGTAGCTGCTTTCGATCTGCTCCCAACAGAACTCCTCACAGGAAGGATAGTCTCTGCCAAAGGAGCAGCGATAGCAGTCCGGAAATGGGATATGATATATTTCAGGGAGGAAAGGTCCCATCTTCCGGCGCATGTTGGGGGTGATAGCCGAAAGGGATAGAGCGCCGTAAGTAGACCCGTGGTAGGACCGGAAGAAGGAAACAACCTTCTGGCGGCCGGTGTAGGCACGCGCGAATTTAATGACGCCATCGTTGGCATCAGAGCCGGAGAGGCCGAACCGAACTCGTTTCGGGAACTCGCCCGGCGTTAGCGAGACAAGTTGCTCCGCCAGGCGAACCAGGTGCTCATGATACATGTAGGCGGGGGTATAGTGGATAAAGGCCTTCGCCTGACGGGTAATAGCATCCACCACCCTGGGATGGGCATGGCCGGTGTTACTGACGGCCGCGCTCGCCAAAAGGTCGATATAAACCCTTCCATCCACGTCTGTAACTGTGGCGCCAGTCCCCTCTTGTACTACCAGGGGGAAATAGCTCACTCGAAATGCCGGGGGGATCAGGGTTTGATCCTTAGCCACTATCTCTCTACTTCTCATCATTCTGACTCCTTATATACTTATCCTTGATCTCAATGGTGTCGCTTAACCGCTTACCCAGCCGTTCTGCTGCATGATCGCCAGAGCACGCGATACGGTCTTTACCGGGATCCACTGTTTGAACTCCAGGCTCAACCGGACGGCGATCTCCTGTGGCGTGTGCTCCCCATCACACAGGTTGAGCCCCTCGATGGTCATCGCCCCGTGGGGGCCGGAGAACTCCTGCTCCAGAAAACGGCGATCTGCCGCTGGAAGCGTGCGGATAAGATAATAGGGGAGCGGTCCGACAAACGTCTTCCGTAGCCGATTCTCATTTGCCGATGCGCCGGACTCTTCCTCCGCATCGGCGGAAGGGTAGTGACGAAGGGCGGCGTGGGTCACTCGCAACGCCTGCCGATGGGCGGCACCGTCCCAGGCGATTCCCGCCTCCGCGAGGAGATCCTCAAAGCGCTCTACCCGCTCTTCCTCCCGGTGAAGGGCGAGATCAAGGAGTTCTGTCCCTACCTCCATGCCCCTCCCAACGGCGAGATCGAAGGCATCGGCAAGCTCAGCAATGCTGTGGTGCAGCAGCCATCCTGCCAGGCGATCTTTCTCCTGAGGGAGGAGGCTCGGGAGAAGGACGAGGGTGGCGGTGAGAAGGCCGACCCGCTTCAGTTGCGTCGGGTCCACCATCTCCAGGTCATCGAGGTGGGTGTGATGAAGCGGGTCGGCATGTCCAAACATCACCGCCGGGATCCCGAAGACGGGATCGGAGAAGACGATGTGATCGCTCCCCCCGCTCGGCGGGCCGATCCGCCAGTGTAGGGCGCGACGGCTTCCACACGGAGCGATTGTGCGCCGTTCATCGGCGATTCGTGCCAGAAGCGGTGCAAACCAACTGTTCAAGAGGGCTGGGCCCGGTGCCTGCGACACACAGAATGGCTCACCCAACCGCTCCGATGATTCTCCGACCATATCCAGGTTGAGAACGAACAATAGTCTTTTCACCTGCTCGGGATGCGTAGTGACCCAGGGGAGTGTTCCGTAGAACTCGGGAACCCACAAGAAGCGAACTGTCTGTGCGGGCGCGATCTTCCCTGCTGCCGTAAGCTCGGCCAGGGTGCGGGCGATCTCAATGAGGAGTCCGCTCCCCGAGGCATTGTCGTTCGCCGAGGGACGGGGGTGGCATAGATGGGCGATCAAGAGGATCTCCCGCGCTTGTGGATCCTTCCCTGGAATCCAACCCTCCAGAACGTGAAGAAGCCCTGAGCTGAGGTCGGCATCGATCGTACCGGTGAGACGAACCGGTCCAGCGTGCATGGCGGCGAGAAGATCGTCGGCTTGCCGGCGGGAGATGGAGAAACCGAGCGGGGTTCGGTCGGCCTGAGTAGCATCAGGCCAGAACCCGCCGTAGCGCACGAGGTCCGGCCACGCGCCGGCCTGCTGCGGAGTCGGGTAGAGGATCACCCCAATCGCCCCGCGCTCCACGGCGAGCGGGGCCACCTCTCGCGGTTGCCCTGTCGCCATGACGAACTTCCCATTCACATCGACCCGCTCATAGTTTTGGGGTGAGTCGCCTTCGCCCACGTCCACTACCTCGCCTGTGGCTTCTCCCCCGCGCGCCTGGGCAATCACCCCGTGCGGCATCTCATCGAACCGCATCAAGGGCTGCTCCTGGGGAGCGACCTGGCGTAGCGATCCGCTGCGCACGTTCCAGGCGAGCGGGGTAGTCCAGGAGAAGGTCTTGTGCCTTCCATCGGCCGGGTAGGCATGGACCTTGCACGGGATATCCATCCGGTCGAGGGTCTCCTTCACTTGTGTCAGGGCAGCGAAGAATCCGGGTGATCCCTGAATCCGGTGATGAGGGGTGATGCGGCTGACCTCCCCTTTGGCGCGAATCCCGGAAAGCTTGTCCGCTAACTCGGCGAGAATCTGCTCAAGCGTCATATAATTCTCCTTGTAGGCGTTAGTCTTATCGGCAGATACATCTATCTTTGGAAGAACAACCTTGACATTCAATATTTCCTGGTAAAGCGAATGTTTCTCACCCGTCCGGCATTCACGACAAAACCCTCGACCTCCCCGGCGTCGTCGCGGAGGAAATGGAGCATTACGCCCCCAACTCTGAAGATATCGCTCTGCGCCGGTTGCAGCGAATCTGGTGGAGAGTTTCGATATCTGGCGAACAGCTTGTCGTCCTCAAGCACAATCCGGTAGGTCGTTTGCAGCTCGGCGCTGAAATAATCCCCGACATACGCCGTCAACTGGTCGGCGGTGGGCGATACCACCTCGATCCGTTGCAAGGTATCCGGTTTTTTGCCTTCTATCAGCAGACGCACCGACCACGGTTGGTTCCGATCCGACCGCTCAAACTGGATCTCAATGCTGACCGGTGCCTCCACGGCACGAAACTTCAAGGGACTGACAGGTGCAAGTATAAATGCGAACCCGGACTTCTCAGCGGCCAGACCTTCCTCCTGCATGGATATCTTCAAGATCTCATTGGTGATAGGGCTGTGGTAGAGGCCGACCTTATCCTGGAGTTCTTGCACCGAGAGCTCGATGCGCTGAGGCTCGACTGTGCCGTTCCCTCTCGCCTTAACCTGGTCGGCGAGATAGACATCGGCAACCTGCCGGGCAAGCTGACCGGGGTTGATGCTGCTCAGGTTGGCCAGGCAGATCACGGTGAACTCCTGCTCAGGAAAACGGATCATCTCCGCTCTAAAGCCGACAAAGGCGCCGCCGTGGCTGACCATTCTCATCCCGTTGTAATCCCCGATTATGAGCCCGAAGGCGTAATCCAGTCTCTCGCCGCTATTGAGAGTGCCTGGCGTCAGAACCTGCGCCATTAGATTGGCGTCTCCTTTACCCAATTTATTGTGATAGAAGTTCTGATCCCAAAGGAACAGCTCCTCCACCGTGGTGAAGATGCCACCGTCGCCCACCATATCCAGAGTAGTCATATTTATGCGGTAGTTGTCATCCCCTGAGGGGGAATATCCGATAGCGCGGTCCTTTACGATCATCGTATGGTCGTCATGAAAGTGGGTCTTCTTCATGCCCAGGGGGTTGAAAATGTTCTCCGCGGCGAATTCGTGCAGAGATTTGCCGCTGGCCCGTTTGACGATCAGCGAGAGCAGAAAATACCCGGTGTTGCTGTACAGGTACTGATCCCCTGGCTTGAAGTTGAGCTCCTTCTGCCGCGCCAGCATCTCGATCACTTCATCATTGGTGTAGTGGTCGGCATCGCTCATACCCGCCAGGCTCATCAATTCGAGGTAATCGCGGATGCCGCTGGTGTGATGAACGAGGTGCCGGATGGTGATGGGAGATTCATATACCGGCATCTCCGGCAGGTAATCCCGGATGTCATCGTCGAGCGCAATCTTCCCCTGTTCTGCCAGCAGCGCGATACAGATCGCTGTAAATTGCTTGGATGTGGAGGCGATGTCGAAGACCGTTTTGGAAGAAATAGGGATAGCGTGTTCCAAATTGGCCATTCCGTAGCCACGGCTGTAAATAAGCTCGCCGCTCTTGATTACCCCCAGGGCACAGCCGGGCGAGTCCGGCCTGTCCCAGGCGGCGAACAACCGATCTACCCTGGCAGTTAGGGATTCCAACGTTATCTGGTATCCTCTTTTTGCAGCTCGGCACGGTTTTTCTGCCTGAATTCCAACAACGCGCCTTGATCATTCCCCCAAGAAAATCCGAACCTCTGTCATGCCCAAGCGCTAGCGGCGTCGGGTGCGCGCAGTGTCGGGCGGGACGGTTTTCCGAAGGTGGCACCTCATCTAAGGGGTTGTTACTCGTGCCTTGATGCGGCCGCCTAATCGAAGCCAGGCGATATTACCGTCCTGATTGCGTAAGAATTCGCCTCGGGCATCTTTCATCGGCTGATCCAGCACAACCATTCGGTCTTTGTCGTAAAGTGCTATTCGTACTGGTGGGGGAGATGGCGGTGGCGGTGAGTCCGGTGTCGGGAAACCGCCTTTGGAAGTCACTTGCAGTATAAGCCCCCCGTCCCGAAGATTGATGTCACACACTGCCATAGCCGAGTCATATCGGCCGACGTAAGCAGTCAATCTTTCCTCAGGTAAGCTTAAAGGGACAGCCTCAGGCCAGGAAACCCCAAGATACTCTTTGACTGCCACTTTGAATACATCCTGACAGAGCTGATCACCTCGACTGCTGTTGGTGAAGGCAGCATAGGCAAACTTCTTAGCGGGTGATATAGTGAAGGCCGTTATCTGACCATTCGTGCCGCCGCCGTGTTTGATGAACTCAGTGCCTTCTACCGCGTCAATAAACCAACTCAGGCCCATCATACTTATCCCGGTGGCAGAAAGCATGGGGGTCTGCATCAAGTTGAGCGACTCGGCGGAAAGCAGGCGTGTGCCATTTGGGACATCCCCCATATGGAAACGCGCATATCGGAAAATATCTTTGATATTGCAGATAATCCCACCAGCGGGGGCGGCGGATCGAGGGATTGCCCAGGGGCGGGCTACCTTCGGTTGTTCATCAAGCACCTCGTGACCCACGGCGAAACGGTGTGTAATAACATCTTCCGCAAAGAAGAAGGACATTGATAGGCCAAGCGGCTCGAAAATAAGTTCCTTCATTGCCGCCTCGAAGTTTTTGCCCGTGACAGCCTCGATGACACGGCCAGCCAAATAAAAGCCCGAATTGTTGTAAGACCATACTTCACCGAGCGGAGTGAGTTGTTGTAGGTCAGCTAATTTGCCCACCATTTTGGCGAGCGCATCTTCGCCGGGGCCAAAGTCGTTGAAGTAATCACCGACCCAGCCGCCAGTATGGGTCAACAAATGACGCATGGTGACTTGTGCTGTGACCGCTTCATCCGCGAGGCGTAGGTCAAGCAAGTAGGTGCGAAGAGGAGCGTCGAGCTCGAGCTTGCCCATCTCGACCAGCCGCATAATAGCAGTAGCAGTATAGGTTTTAGTATTTGACCCTATTTGAAAGAGCGTGTCCGCGGTGACGGGTAGGGGGTGTTCAATACTCGTTACTCCAAAACCGGCAATGTGCTCTTTATCCTCATGCAAGATACCCACGGTCACACCGGGTACTGGGAAGCGCCCCATGCCGTTGACAACTTCTTCACACACGCGTCGAAATTTAGTATCAGAGATATTGCGGAGTACGTCTTTGTCAATCATTGTCTGCTCCTTTCTATAGAGACCGTCCAGGGATGAATGGGCACTATCAACCAGAACCGCTAACTACCAATCACCGCAAACAATATCTTCAACCCCTTTAAGTTTTCAATCTCGGATCTAAGGCATCACGCAGGCCGTCTCCCAGGAAATTGAATCCCAAGATGGTGATCATAATAGCTATTCCCGGGAAAGTGGCTATCCACCACGCACGGCGTAAGAAACCACGACCAGCGGCCAAAATCGCTCCCCAGCAGGGCTCCGGAGGCTGTGCCCCTAATCCAAGAAAGCTCAGGGCAGAGGCAGCCAGGAGTGCCCCTGCCATCCCCAGGGTTGCCATCACGATGATCGGAGCTACAACATTAGGTAAGATATGACGAAAGATTATTCTTATATCACTTGCCCCAACTGCTCTAATCGCTTCGATATAATCATTCTCTTTAACCGATAATACCTGCCCCCGCACCACTCGGGCATAACCGGTCCAACCGATTATTCCCAGGGCGATCATCACATTAACCAGCCCTGGGCCCAAAGTAGCCGCAATGGCCAAAGCTAATACTATCGCGGGGAAGGCTATCACTATATCTACCAGTCTCATCAGTATGCTATCAATCCACCTCCCATAAAAGCCGGAGATCAACCCCAGGGTTACCCCGATCGTCGCCTGAATTCCTACTATGATAACCCCTACCATTAGAGCAAGCCTTGAACCATATATCATTCTGCTGAAAATGCACCTGCCTATGTCGTCAGTTCCCAGGGGATACTCCGTGCTCGGTGGCAAAAAGCGATCTGGTAATACTTGCCTGGCATAATGGTGGGGGGCGATATAAGGGGCGAAGATAGCTACTAAAACAATCAATACAATAATCCCTGCCCCAAGCAACGCTAGTTTATTCTGTTTAAGCTCCCGTAGAACTGCCCTAAATTGATCCATTTCTTCAATTCCTTACTGGCCTGCTTTTTAGCCGCGTTCTTTAAATGCTACTACATCCCTTAATCATATCTTATTCGCGGATCTAGAAAGGTGTATAGGATATCGGCGAGTAGGTTAGCCAAAATAACAAGTATCGCTATAATTAATACTATCCCCTGGACTACAGGAAAGTCATGGTTAAATATTGAGGCTATCATAAGTCTCCCCATACCAGGCCAGGCAAACACTGTCTCAGTGATTACCGCTCCTCCAAACAACACCGGAAGTTGTAATGCCATGATAGTAACAACTGGAATTAAGGCATTCTTCAAAGCATGCTTGACGATTACAATTCTTTCTACTAAACCTTTAGACCTGGCAGTGGTGATGTAATCTTGCCTAATGGTTTCTAACATACTTGATCTGGTCAACCGAGCGAGTAGGGCAGCTCCGCTTGTCCCCAGAGTGATAGCCGGTAATATCAGATGGTTTATATTCCCACGCCCTGAGATCGGCGTCCAGCCCAGGATAAAACTAAATAGAAGTATCATCATCAGTCCCTGCCAGAATACCGGCATGGAAACACCGAAAAGTGCTCCTGCCATACTAGCGTGATCAGCTATAGAATTTCGTTTGACCGCAGAGAAGATCCCCACCGGAAGTGCTATCAACCATGATAGTATCAGCGCGGTAAATGTTAACTCTGCGGTGGCCGGAAGTCTTTGCAATATCATGTCCAGCACTGGCTGGCGGGTGTGAATGGAACGACCGAAATCGCCTCTTACAACCCTGCTTAACCATCTCAAATACTGGATAGGTATAGGATCATCAAGACCAAGTCTATCCCTTAATTCCACGACGTCCTGTAGAGTAGCTCTATCTCCAAGCATGATCGCTGTTGGATCTCCCGGGGCAAGGTGCATTATAGAGAAGACCACTATTGTTACCCCCAGGATTATTGGAACCACGGATATTAACCTTCTTCCAATTACACCAAGCACTTATCCTTAACCCCCCTTGCACTGTGCTTTAAGAGACGACAGGCCGGCCCTGGAGTAGGGGGCCTCCTCCTCGTTTGCAGAGGAGACCCCCACTCTTCGTCAGATTGCTTTACCTGACGTATAGGTCCAAGGCAAAGACACGTCTCGACCACCAAGGATGCGCCGCAAGAAGCTCCACGCCCCCAACATCTGCTGTTGCCATAGCGAAAGATATTGGATGCCATAAGGGAATCTCGGTCGCTAACTTTACAGAGAGCATTTGTGCTTCCTTCAAGGCTCGAGCGCGCACTGCAGGATCAGGGTGTGCTTTCACTATCCCGACTAACTCGTCCATCGGTTCGTATGCGAGATGGGACGCGTTCCCGGCCCCAATGTTCCCGGAGTGGTATATGGTGTGCAGCGCGCCATCTACAATTGGCCAGCCGTACTGACGGAAAAGCATGTCATGCACTGGTGGAACGCGTCTCCACCCGGCTACAATTGCTCCACCTTCCTTAACTGTCAGCCTTAGGTCGACTCCTATTTCCCTTAGCTGTGCCTTTATCACTTCTGAAGCTCGAATCCTCTCTTCTATAGTGGCAACCCACAACTCAAACTCCGCGCGCGTGCCAGTCTCTCGATGGATGAGGATCCCGTCGGGCCCCGGTGACCAGCCAGCCTCAGCGAACAACTCCCTCGCTTTTTGAGGATCAAACTCGTACGCAATCTTCTTGACGCCTGCATAAAACCCTACTTGCGCAGGCGAGAAGTTACTATATGCCCGTACTGCGAATCCATCTAGGACATGTTCTATTATAATGTCCCTGTCAACAGCGTGGTTTAGTGCGCGTCTTATTCTGACATCGCTAAGTGGCCACTTGGTGACATTTATCGTCAGCGAAGCTGAACCTCTCCAAAGTGTCTCCATTGCCTGAATATTGGGATCCGCTTTCAACCTTAGTATATCGCCTGTTGGAATGGCACCAGTGTACACAGCGCGTCCTCTCTCAAGTTCCATTATCCGTGTCGCGGCCTCTGGAACAACCCTAAAAATGATCCGCTCCAGATGTGCCGGGCCTCGGTTCTTTACAAAGGCGGGACCCCAAACATATTCTTCGTTTCTCACTACCACAGCTCTATCCCCGTGGATGAACTCGTAGAATTTGAACGGTCCCGACCCCACCATGTTCTTGATGCCGTGCTCAACTCCGTACTTTTCTACGGCTGCTGGTGAAACGATCCCTACATATTCAATAGCTAGTTCCTGCAGCAGTAAGGGGAATACTTCGTGTAGTCTTATCTCTACTACGTACTCACCCACTGCTACCACTTCCCGTATTGGTGCAAGGAAGCCCCTCAACAGCCCCTCGGTCCTAAATCTGTTTAAGCTCCATGCTACTGCCTCAGCATTGACCGGTGTTCCATCGTGGAAACGTACTCCTCTTCTTATCTGAAAGGTCCAGGTCAGCTCATCCCCCGACGCTTCCCAGGATTCAGCTAGATAAGGTACAATTTTCAGGTCGTGGTCAAAAGCAACCAGAGTACTCACTATCAAGCTGAACACCGAAAAGGATGGGATCAGGTTCGTCTTCGCTGGATCTATGATATCCGGAGTTGTTGTTAGAAGTACCGTTAGCACCTGAGGCACTACTGGCTCCACTACTGGTTCCACCGGCCTCGGACAACCGATAACAACCGTGCTCAAAGCTAGCAACATTACCAGTGACAAGACCAATATTCTGTTTTTCATGGTTTTTCCTCCTCCTCCAAAAAATTAGGGTATGCCGGCGTATGTTTTATCTTTCCTCAGCTCATCGATATCACCCCCTCTTTCTACAGCTTCATTTGTCTCTAGTATATCAAATCATCTGCTCTTGTGTCAAATCATTGATGGAGTTATCCATT
>QLUI01000170.1 GCA_018725345.1 Bacillota bacterium
GCGTGTATCAAACCGTATTTATGAGAGCGAAGCATGCGGCTAAGCTGAATTCCTGACTGAATATCGCTCCCCTCGCTTTACACTAGTATACCCCGCCAAGTCCCAATGATTCCCGCTTAAAACCATTTGACTTTCCATCTTTTGAATGTTATCATTGTTAATGCGCTCGTGCCCGTTGTGAAAGGGATATCACGCAGGCCTCCGAAGCCTGAAGTCAGGGTTCGAATCCCTGCGGGCACACCATTTAAGCAAAAAAAGCGGCCTAGGCCGCTTTTTCTTGTTGTGTAAGAAAGATATAGTTTCCTACACAATGGGGCGTCGTAAGGGGGATTCCCCCTTATTATTGCGGGGGTGCTCAGGACCGTCAGGTCAACGCGGTGTGGTGGCAATCCCTAGCGAATAAAAAAGACGCGTCCCAAGCAAAAAACGGGGAGCGTCTTTTAATTCATCTATTTTCCCTCTGTCCACTCTTTCAGAATATAATCAAGAATTTTTTCTTGATCGGCTAGGCTCAGCTCACTGAAGCTTAGCCCCAAGATCACTTGGTCCCCACCCCCTATTGAAACCCGCACCACCCCTAGTTCCTACCTCTAAAATGTGGTCGACTTCCTCCAAAGGAATCCAGACCTTTAACTCATCGCCTTGACTAATCGGCAAAGCAGTTAAAACACTCGCACCGCTCCGGGAAATATCCAGCAAACTCGACTGCTGCCATATCTCCCCTCCCTCTCCCGACTGTTTACACAAAGCCACATAAATTAACTTGGCTGTTCTCAGGCGATAATCACTACGCTGTTCTGTCCTGGTGATCGGAGCCTCCTGAACAAGCTACAGCAACCGTGCAGTCTCATCGTAATTGATTATCTTAGCATTCAAAGAGTAGGAGGCATCATCAGGCACTACAAAGACCACAGTCAGCTCTCCCTGTGGAAGCAGCTTTGGCGCATCATTGTAACCTGCTAACAGCTCCAGCAACATCGCCTACTGTTGAACTTCCACAACCTTTGCCACATATTCCTGCTCTGCATCATCGCAAAAGAGCCGAACCCGTTTGCCGATATAAAGCTTTTTATGTCTAAGCGCCCCTCCGATTGTAATTGCCACGATCATCCTCCCAATCGAGTCAATACGCTTTTTTTGATATTCCAGAGCAACATAGCGGATGTTGCCCCTTTCACTTCAGTAAACATGCCTTCTTTGTCTGCACGCTCTTCTACATAGCGGCGGATGGTTTCTTCCGCCACTCCAACCAAATCCATACGCAAAGCCAGCACGTTTTTAATCTCCTCCACCGCATTCTCCACCGCCTGAGTATGCTCTCTTTCCCATTGTGCAAAGTGCTGCACAGGCCTATAGCCCGAAGCATACAGCCAATTGTGGGGGAAAAGAATGTCCAATGAAAGGCTATAGTATGGTTTAGCCTGAAACTGGTTCCAGACGTTTTCCACCGAAGGGTGATTCCGTGGACCGGCAAAGCGGCTCAAGTATACATGGTGCTTCGCTGCCGCCATTGATTTCTGCAATGTACCCACATCACATACACCCGGTGTCATAGACGCAAAAACCAAATCAAAATAACTATTCCAACCATATTCGACTAATGAAAGCGTAACCCAATCTGCCTGTACTGTTGTGACAAGTTTTTTGCAACCCGCCTTCGCCTGCAGTTTTTCCTCCAACATAGCCAGCATATTTGCTGCGGGATCTAGCGCCACGACCTGATGTCCCCGCTCAGCAAAAGCCAAGGCAAAATTACCCGGACCGCATCCCAAATCAAGAATGCGCAGTTGACGGTTTAAGATTCCATAGGTATCCAGGAAAGCCAGTGTTTCTTCCACCCGCATGTTGCCAGATTCGGTCCACGCATTATTATTATAGCTTTCTGCTCTGCGGTTCCAAACATCCACAGTTTTTTTCGCTTGCGCCCGAACCTGGTCCAGCGCCAACGCTTCTTCCCAAGCCTTCTGCCAGAAAACAGCGTTGAACAGTAAACTCACTTCCACCTTTATCCACCTCTTAAAAACACTTCTGTACCACTTCTCATTTTTCCTCTTACTTTTGCCCAGCTCAAAAGCAAAATTTAATTAGCAAAAATCTTGATAGCAGCCGTTTTCTTTATCTTACCCGCCGAGAAGACCCTCACTTCTGCAAGTGGGGGATGAATCGGCATCTATGCAAACGTCTGTTCTATATGGTATAATACACCTAATCAGAAAGGCGGTGAATTCGAATGCACAAAGCCTATAAATTCAGGCTCTACCCCACAAAAGAGCAGCAGGGAGTCATCAATAAAATCATTGGGTCATGCCGCTATGTATATAATTACTTCCTACACAAGAAAAGCGAAACATATAAAGCAAGTAAAAAAACACTGACCTATAACCAGTGTGCCGCAGATCTAAAAGAATTAAAGCAGGAACTTACATGGTTAAAAGATGTAGACAGTGTTGCACTGCAGCAAAGTCTGCGGGATTTAGAAACAAGCTAGAAGAACTTCTTTCAACACGGAGCAGGTTTCCCCAAATTTAAGAGCAAGCGTGGTAGCAAACAGACCTATCGCACCCAGATGGTAAACAATAACATTAAGATCATTGGCGATACCCTTGTGCTGCCCAAAATTGGAGCCGTTTCCTTTGTCAAAAGCCAGGACGTAGTCGGCAAGATCACCTCGGTCACTGTCAAAAAGGCGGCTTCCGGCAAATATTTTGTATCTATACTGGCCGAAACGGAAGCAATAGAAGCCTTACCTCCCACCGAACAAAAAGTCGGTATCGATCTTGGTGTTAAAGATCTAGCCGTCCTGTCTTCAGGCGAAGCCATTGCCAACCCCAAAGTTTTAGTCAAAGCCGAAAAAAAACTGGTCAGACTGCAAAAAGCCTTATCTAAAAAAGAACAAGGCAGCAACAACAGGGAAAAAGCCCGAAAGAAACTGGCTATCCAGCACGAAAAGGTAGCCAATATCCGCAAAGACTTTTTGCATAAGATCTCCACCAGGCTCATTCACGAAAACCAAGTGATCTGCCTGGAAACGCTCAATACTAAGTATTTAATGAAAAATAGAAGACTGTCCAAAGCAATCGGCGATGTCGGTTGGGGAACGCTTAAGCAAATGCTCATCTATAAAGCCGATTGGTACGGCAGGACAGTTCACTTCGTTCCCCGTTTGTTTCCATCCAGCCAGCAGTGTTCTGTCTGTGGTCATAAAAATGATAGAGTTAAAGACCTAAAATTGAAAGACCGGGGGCTCACCTTTCACCGCCTTTTTCGCAAAGGGGCGAAGCGCACCATCGGAAAAAAGATATAAATCCCCAGGCAAAATGAAGCAAAAATCAGCAAAAAAAGGCAAAAACAGGACAAAAAACGTCTTCAGCAAAGCAGACTTTCTCCCTAAAAATATCAACTCCAAAGATAAAGTAGCCAGCTTTAACTAATTATGTTAAATTTAAGCTAATATTGATTTCGACAATTATGACAACAGTCCTTTTTAAAACCTGATAATTAAAAAAGACGCTTCGCGTTTTTTTTGTGACAGATGAGGCGTCTTTTTTATCCGCTAGGGACGGCGCCACATCGCGTTGGTCTGCGGACCCTAAGCACCCCGCAAGAATAAGAGGGAATCCCCCTTAACAACCCCCATCGTCTGGGAAAGAAAGCTTTGCTAGGATGATATAATTTCCTAGCCTATAAAAAAACCCCTCTCTTTCTGGGAGAAGGGTAGAGTGAAAAACGGCATCTTCATGTAAACATTTTGCGATTTGGCGCTTATACAACCAGAAGCTAAAAAAGGGGCGATTGCTTGCGAAAATATCGCGTATTGCTATTACTCAGCTTATCTCTCTTGCTACTTGAAATCGGAAATTTCACCGTGATACCAACAGATATAGATTCAGAAATGAATTCTGCACAACAGAAGAAAATTCAGGCTATTATTCAAGGAGCAACTTTGCCGCCAAATACTACACTGCTCGTTAGTATTCACGACTTCAGAACAAATAAAAATTTTTCTTACAACGGCACACAGCGGCTGCATCCCGCCAGCATAATCAAGACATTTTATATGCTAGCCTATCTTGAAGAAGTGAAAAAAGGCACAAGAAATTTACAGGACATCCATATACTAACAACTGATGATAAATATGGCAGCCCCGGCTCAAGAATAGGTGGCTCTGGCAGGTTGCAGCAAGCAAAGCCGGGGTCGACGTATACTTGGGAAAAATTACTCGAGCTAATGATTAGAATCAGCGATAATGTGGCAACCAACATGTTTATTGCTGACTTAGGGAAGGAGCATCTAAATAAACAAGCTAAACGGTACGGACTGGTGGATACAAACATTGTCAGGAAAATTTCCCAGAAAATACCTGGAAACACGCATAGTACTGCAAACGATATGAATCAAGTATTGATTGCTCTCTATTCACAGGAGTTTATCACTGAGGAAGAATATCAGCTTGCTATTGATTTAATGAAAAGATCCACCAACAAGAACCGCATCGGCAAGTATCCGCCTGAGGGCACCATCATCGCCAACAAAGGCGGCACGCTGACCTCTGTTGTGGGAGATTCTGCTTTGGTGTTTTATCCCTACAGAGAGCCTATTGCGCTCACAATTTTTGTTGTGGGCAATAATGGGACCAACGTATCACGCTCCGAAGGCGACAAAACAATCT
>QLUI01000171.1 GCA_018725345.1 Bacillota bacterium
GAATTATGATGCGGGGAGAGTTGAGTTTGATTGAGCTGAAGCGTGTTTCGAAAAGCTATAATAGTTGCACTCAACCTGCGGTGGCAGACTTATCGCTTCAGGTAAACCGCGGCGAGTTTGTATTTTTAGTCGGACCGAGCGGCGCCGGCAAGAGTACGCTGATAAAACTGGTTTTCCGTGAGCAGACGCCTTCGTCAGGGCAGATAACCTTTGAAGGCAGGGACTTGTCGAGCTTAAAACAAAAAGAGCTTTTGCGTCACAGAAGGCGGATAGGAATGGTTTTTCAGGATTACCGTTTATTAAAGCAGAAAACGGTTTATGAAAATGTGGCGTTCGCTTTAGAGGTCATCGGACGCCCAGCCAAGGAAATCAGACGTAAAGTGCCGGCTGCCCTGGCTGAGGTAGGTTTGACCGGCAAGGAAAAAGCTTTTCCCGCAGAGCTCTCCGGCGGGGAGCAGCAGCGTGTGGGTATTGCTCGAGCTATCGTCAAAGACCCTTTGCTAATTTTGGCCGACGAACCAACGGGTAATTTAGACCGCAACAATGCTATGCAACTTATGGAACTGTTTCAGACTATCAATCGCAGCGGGACGACTGTCATTATTGCTACTCATGCCTGGGACTTGGTTGACCGCATGAAAAAGAGAGTGGTGGCAATGGAAAATGGCTGTTTGATTCGTGATGAGCAACGGGGGAGCTACGGAAATGAGCATGTCTGCACTTAAATATGGTCTGCGGCAGGGTATTCTTTCTTTGCGCAGAAATTTGTGGTTAGCTACTGTGACGGCGGGGATTATTGCGATTTCTCTGGCTATTTTGGGCGGATTTTTACTGCTTGCTGTAAATGTGGGTCAGATGATGCGTACTATTGAAACAAATCTTGAGATTGCCGTCTTTTTGGAAGAAGGTGTCGATCCGGCTACTGTAAGCCGGCAGTTAAACTTGCATTCATTGGTGCAGGGCTATGTTTTTGTGCCAAAAGAGCAAGGTCTGGTAGAGTTTGCTCAGACGTTAGGCGATCCTGCTTTTTTGGCGGGAATGGAAGGAGAAAATAATCCTCTCCCTGATCTTTTCCGTGTCAGGGCCAGTGACGCCCAGAATGTGGTAACTCTTGCAGAAGAAATTCGGGCATTTCCCGGTGTGGAAACGGTAGATTACGGTGAGGAACTGGTGGGGCGGCTAATCAGCGTCACTCATTGGTTGAACAGACTTTTGCTGGGCATGAGTGCTTTGCTGGCTCTGGGGGCTGTTTTTTTGATTGTTACCACTATCCGGCTGTCTGTGACAGCCCGTCAGGACGAGGTAGGGATTATGAAATATCTGGGTGCGAGCAATAGTTTTATCCGCTTTCCTTTTTTGCTCGAAGGGGTAGTTATCGGTTGGATAGGCACATTGGTGGCCACTATTGCCTTAGGTCTGGGATATGAGCGGCTTGCGACCTCGCTGCAGCAAGAAACTTTGACTTTTTTCATTCGACCGGTCACCGATCCTGTGTTGATTCTGCCGATTTTCGGCGGGCTGGTACTACTTGGTACGTTGATGGGCGGAATCGGCAGCATTGTATCGGTGCGTAAATTCCTGCGCGTCTGACGAGGGAGGGAGGGGGAGTTTGGCTTTGACGAAAAAATTAACGGGTCTATTGATAGTTTTGCTGATGATTTTGGCTGGTTTTTCGGGTTCAGTATCCGGAAATGTCCCGGACCCGCAGCACAGGATAGAAGGAACCAGAACAGAGATCTCAGAGCTGGAAAAAGTTATCAAGGCGATGGACGAAGATATAAAAGCTCGTGAAGCACGTTTGCAGGAGCTGGATGCTGAACAGGCAAAGGTAAAAAGGCTTCTCCGGCAGACTGAAATAAGTCTGGCTGAGTCAGAGGCACGGATGGCCCAGAGAAGCGGGGTGCTGGCAGGACGGTTGCGCAGTGCTTACATGAAGGGTGGACTGTCATACCTGGAGATGCTGCTTTGCGCGGATAATCTTGGTGATTTGCTGATTCGTGCCGCATACTTGAGGCGAGTTTTGAACAGGGATGCTGAGATTATCGCTGCTTTTAGAGTTGAATATGAAGCGCTGGCAGAGCGCAGAGTTGCTGCCAGAGCGCAACGGAAACAAATAGAGGATATGCGTTTTGAAACGGTGGCTCAGTCGCAAAATCTCTTGGCGCAGCGCCGGGAGCAGGATACTTTGCTAAAGAGGGCGCGGACACAATTAGCCGCTGATCTTGCCGTTATTACACCTCGCGCTGAAAAAAGACCGATTTACGGTGTTGTGATTGACAATGCCAGCCCGGCTAGACCGCAACATGGTTTATCGCAGGCAAATGTGATTTACGAGTATGAGGTGGAAGGGCGGATTACCCGCTATTTGGCTTTGTTTTCCGCATTGCCTAGGAAAGTGGGACCGGTACGCAGCGCTCGTGAGCATAGTATTGTTTTAGCGATGGAGAACAGAGTGCATTATATCTATTCCGGCGGCGGGTTTGATGTGTTGGCTAAAATCAATAACTGGAATGTAAGCGGGACAAATGCGATAGCCTCACGCAGCGCCGCTTTTTTCCGTGATTCAGCCCGGCGCGCGCCTCATAATCTTTATGTCAATCTAGCTACGCTTGGAGCAGTCGTTCCTTCGCGCGAAGTTGTTATCCGTCCGTCTCACCTGAGTAGACAAGGTGAACAGGCCCTAGGCATAGCCTTGGAATATGCCAATGATTTGAATATTCGCTATGAGTATGTTCAGAAGCAGCGTGCGTACCGGCGCTATGTAAATGGGCAGGTACACCGCGATGCTGCGGGCAGGACGATTATGGCGAGAAACGTTATTATTCAATATGTGCCGCATCGGAGAGGCTTGCTGGGTCGTCCCACACCTGATATTATCGGTTCAGGTCCGATTGACTTTTATGCGTTGGGGCAGCGCCATCGCGGCATATGGCGGAAAGATAGCAGAGAGGCACCGACGCGTTTTTATTTTGAGGATGGTCAGGAAATTGAACGGATCTATGGACAAACATGGATCCAGCTGGTTCGCTCTCGCTAAATGATGAAACGGGGCTTTAAATACCGCAACCCGTCAAAGCCTTGCGGCACCGGAGCGGGAGGCGAGCAACAGAGTTGAAAGGGCGGAGTTTTTCCGCCTTTTTTATAGAGTAAATCATGGCAGGCATTACTGTGCAACAGGAAAAGTTCCGGGAATGTTAAAAATTGCTGAGAGCAATTTGCCTGCAATTTGCAGGAGTTAGCATGAATAAGGCGAAGATTTTGCAAGAGGTGAAGGTTGATGACAACAGGAGAAGCGGCAGTAAAATTTTTGGCTAATCCCGGCCGGGAGCTGACTCGGGAGGTGGAAGGCAAAAATTGGCATAGATATCCAATCCGCACTCATTTCGTGGAACTGGGTGAGAACTATTTTGAGCTTGTCGAACGATATGTCCTTCCTTTTTATTTAGAAGGGGACATTCTCTCTATCAGTGAAAAAATCATTACTTTATGTCAGAAAAACATCTTATATCGCGATGAAATTAAAATAGGTTTTCTTGCCAGGTTCTTGTCACGTTTTGTGATGAAGACACCAAAGGGTGAGCGGCCGGGCAATCTGTATAAAATGCAGGTCACTATTGATCTCTGCGGCTGGCCGCGGGTATTAATCGCAGCCGCTTTGTCAGCGATGGGCAAACTATTTGGGGTACGCGGGATCTTTTACAGCTTTCTTGGCAACAATATCAGCAATATCGATGGTTTTAATGATGCGAGCTGGAAATATTACGGCGATAAAGGTTTGCTTGGACCGATCGAGCCGGAGCGTGTTTGTAATGAAATCAGGGATAAATTTGCGATTGATTGTATGATTGTCGACGCAAACAATATAGATGTGGAAATCATGGGGCAAAACAATGATATTCCGTATGACCAGACATATTTGAAGGCTCTAATCCAAGATAATCCCGCTGGTCAGGGCCGCGAACAAACACCGTTTATTTTGATTCGCAAAGCCGCAGTTAGTAGCTCATTTTAAATCAGGAGCAGTTATGTCTGCATGGTGCTATTTCTGAGCAAGTGCTTGAAGAGCGGCGGAGACGGGAAATGCTGTCACGGAAAATTGCTCAGGTTAATGTTGCGCTGTGTCAAGGTTGCGGTGCTTGCACGGTGGCCTGCCGCCCCGGCGCGATCAATCTTAAAAAATATTTTACGAAAGGTGGAAAACGCCAAGCGTGGTTAATTTTTTGAACTCTCTGTCAAGCACATCGACTAAATCCAGATTCAGCAGATGGCAGACAGCGGCAAGGTAGAAGAGGTGATTGCCGAGTTCTTCCTCAACTGTTTCGTGGCACTGCTCGCATAATTCCCCTTTGATGTGGGATTCCATATACTGTTTGCACTCTTTTAAATCAGCCTCCGGAGGGCAGGATTGTCTGGATGCGCAAACCGAAAGACAACCACAGTTAGTCACAGCCTTAATGATGGCACGGTTTGCCCGACTGCCTGACTGCTGAAACTTGGACAGGCTGTCCAAGATGCTACGGTGACGGACCAGTAACTCCGAAACTTTGTTTTGAAACTGGTCTACTACATCATTCTTCACAATAATCCTCCTCTTGAGTTGCCGATTTATACTACATTAATTACAATTATAATGACATTAATAAAAGGTTGTCAATGTGTGGTTGAAAA
>QLUI01000172.1 GCA_018725345.1 Bacillota bacterium
CCATGCCATAGTTTTCTGCCAGCCATTTGATAGCCACTGAGGTATCGAGTCCGCCACTGTAAGCCAAAATCACTCTCTGTGTCATTGTTATCCCCCTCACTAGTCTAACATTACAAGCGAGCTAGAGCAAGACTGACGAAGAGGGGGATACACTCAAAAATCAAGAATGCAGAGGGGAAATGAGGATTTCTCAGGAAACACTACCAAGTTGTGGTGGCCACCAGCTCAGCACTGGTGGGCACCACAATAAGCTCCGGGGGTATCGGGGCCGGCCGCTCACCATTGTCGGTGGCTCAGCAGCTCAGGGATGATCCTCGGCGTTGCGATCAACCCCAACCCAGGTCGACAGAGTCACATCATCACCCAGTGGTCCATCGAAGTTAGGAGCTGTTCAATAATTACCCATGCTTTTTGATAGTGATGAAGCCATATGGCCTGAAATCGAATATGCATCTGCTCGATCGTTGTCATGCCACAATGATGGCAGACAAAAGACCGTTAATGTCAAGTTTGTTTTTGAGCAGCCCCTTAGCGTGAGCCGTTACACTTGAAAGAGCAGGTGCGAATGTTGCGCTAGAAGAGAACCAGTCCGTAGTCCATCCCCAGTGTGTGGTAGTGTATGAGTGATCTACTACCCAAAGGACCTCCACACCAACATCAACACCGAACCGTCCCATAGCAACAAGCCGGGCCAATACCCAGCCCCATACATTCCTTACAGTATTCTCTCTCCAACGTGTTATCGTGATAATCGAACTCTGTGTGAGGTGGAGTTCGTAGGTTCTGGTGCCGCTTCTTTCAACAATTTTTGCTGGAGCGGCTGGATGTTTATTCTCTACCTTAAACTCCTCTATTATGATCTCCTCTGTTAAGGTTTCATCTATCAGTATTGGTTCCAGCTCTCTCACCTCTGTCCGCTCGCCCTCGATGATAACCTCAACAAAGCTCGTTTCCCCGCCACTGGTAACTACAACCAGGGCAGAATAGAGATCCTCCTTGACTCTGTTCAAGTAGGTTATCTTAGTATCAGCGTCATCAGCATCAACTGCTCTTAGTATTCTCTCTTCGGTCGCTTGCGGCATGACCAGTGGAGACGGCACAGGTTTGCGACGTATACTCTCATGAAGCGCAAGTAGTTTCTCACAAGGCTCTTCCACCACGTAAGAACCACCACTTTCAGTAACGTAGGCTGCTGTTACTAATTTTCCCCAGGTCGCACCGGGGGGCCACTCGGGCCACTCGTCGGGCCAAAGGTGTGCTATGTCTTCCCAGGTCGTATTGGGGGCCCACTCGGACCAGTCGGGTGCTATCCCTTCCCATCCTGCGGGCCACTCGGGCTCGGGCCACTCGGCCCGGTCCTGTGCTACTGCTACTGCACCGAGGTGGCCGGCCATTATTACCAGAGCCGCAACAAGCAAGAGCGCACCTCCCCCTAATCCATACTTCTTCAGGTTCACGATGCTCCTCCTTTCTTCTTTATTTTTTGTCTTTCTTTGCTCTCGACTTCCCTGCACCGACTACTCAATTGTGTTACCTCATACGCACCTCCTTAACCTTCAGCCCATCCCCCACCAGTATTTGTTTTTCAGGGATAAATCGTCCTTTCTTTGGTGAAATGCGTTTTTGTTTCAAAGCAAAAGCCACCTTCTTTCTCTTCTATGCTCTCTACCCTTTCCTCAGCCAGGTTAACCAGGATGTACCAATCCGTAAATCCATATTCGTCGGCATACAAAATGTGGACCCCAGCCTTCTCGGGGCCGTAGCGTCGGGAGAGGAAACGCCTTCCGTTCTCGTAGGTAACGGTGCGTGGATACATTGCGCCTGATATAATGGCTCCCTTGTCCAGGAATTCCTGAACCAGCGGGTGAGCTCTGGCGATATTGATGGCTTTGAGTTCCTTCTCCTTGCTCAGCCGCGGAATGGGTTCCGCCCACACGGTTACGGGCACCTCGTCTATGGATTCCACCTTCTCTTTCTCCACATCAATGGTAATAATGTGCCACTCTGTATCTGCCAGTTGCATTTCCACGAATGCTTCATCGATTGTTACCGTCGGGGTCTCGCGGATGACCCTACCAAGCCAGTCTACTGTTGTCCCTTGCCCTGAAGAGAGAACGGGACCAACACGCTGTACAACAAACCCCCTGGAGAGAAGCTCCTGAACCCGGGAGTCGGCTTTGGCAATATTCATGACCCACTCCTTCTCCTCTTCGGTCAGGTCCGGCCAGGAAAGCCTCGCCTCTACCGGGATCTCCTGGATGTCGATTAGCCCTCTCTCCTTCAGGTGAACATTGACCGCCAGGAAGCGGTTCACCCCTTCGGCTGTCATTATCACCGTTCCCATGCCGTTTCTAATGGATACGTGGGCTACAGTTAACTCCCCGGTATCTTCTCCAAAGGCAGCCAGAACTTCGGGACTGTTCAGTGCGACTGTTTGTGCCAGTGCCTTAGATGGCTCCAGTGCCCATCCTTCCAGTGCCGGCGGCAACTGGAGGGAAGGGGCTGGCATTGTTGCTGATATGACTAACCCTGCAATCAGTGTCACCACCAGAGCACCGCCAACTGCTGCTTTCCATGCCGGTGCCGGTGAGCCTAAGAGATCCCTCAATCGACGGATAGAGAACCACGGTCTCTTTCCGGCCTCGATCCGCTGGTGCAACCTTAACCATGCTCCGGGGGCAAGGGGAGCAGCGACATACTCCAGGGCTTGACGAAACCTCTTCTGGGTTATAGTCAAGGCTTCCATATCCTCCCGACACCCGGAGCAAGTGGATAGGTGAGCGTCAATCGCCTGCCGCTCACCAGGGGTGATCTCTCCATCCAGATAGGCCACCAGGCGTTGGCTGGTATCCCTGCAGTTCATAATATGGGACCTCCTTCCTCTATAGTTCTTCTACTCCGTGCCCTTTTCTCAGATTCCTGGCGTAAGTTTTTGGTGGCGTTGGAAAGCCGTGATTTCACTGTTCCCAGCGGTATTTTCAATACCCCGGCGATCTCCTCGTACGACAGTTCGTAGTAGTATCTCAAGACCATGCTTAGGCGGTGATCCTTATCGAGACATTCTAGTATCTGGCGAATTTCCCTCCCCTCCTCTTCCTTTATGAGAAGGGCTTCCGGCGAGTCAGAACCATCCGATGGCTGGAGAGAGCCTTCATCCAGGAGCTGGTCAAGGGACAGCGAGGGAAGTTGCTTCTTACGACGGTGGGTGAAACATTGATTGGCGGTGATGCGATGCAACCAGGCACGGAACTCTGGTTCTTGTCCCTCAAATCTCCCGTTCGACCGGTAGATCTTGAGGAATACCTCTTGCAGTACATTCTCAGCCTCCCCGGCATCGCCCAGTATCAAGAAGGCGGCTTTGAACACCAGCCCTTTATAGCGATGGAAGATTGCCTCAAAGGCGTCTGCCTTGCCGGCTTGCCATTGCTCGATCAGATCCATCACCCTCCCATAATAGTAAACGCTTTGGGGAGCAAAAAGGTTCATTTCGGGCGTGCCTGGGATTTTTTGAAGGAGGTTCGCCACCCCCTATTGGGCTATATTGCTTGTCTTTTCGATAGCTGCCAGGCAGAGAAAAATAGTATTAAACTCCAACCAATCAATATCAACCAGCACAACCATAATGGGGCCACTGTTTCAAGGACAAGTGGCTTTCCGACGCCAGCACCTTCAAAATATCTAAATGTGCCGACCAAGAGATTACTGTATATATTCTGAGGCAGCCACCGCAAAGGAGGCAACGCTGCAAGAGCAAACTGTTCAATAAACGGTATCGAAAGGCCGGCTACGGCGCCGGCGAGTGGACTGCGTGTAGCAGCGGCAACAAAAGCACCCAAGATTCCATAAAAAGATAACCCGAGTATCACAAGCAACATTTGCTGCCAATGGGGAGAGGGGATATACGGAGGAACTACCTCCTTGGCTATCTCTGAGGGACCAGCGGTCACTACATTCCAGATAATATTTCCTCCTATCGACCCAACTAAGAAGCCTGCTGCGGCGATTATAGCGCTGATGAAAATAATTGATATTAGCTTTGCCACCATTGAGTTTCCCCAGCCGTAGTGGGCCGCGCGCACCTTCACTGTTCGTTTTGTAAACTCACTGCCCACAATATGAGCACCCAGTATGGCTGTTATCAAGGGTCCCAGAGCAGCAAACATTGACATGATATGGTTTGGTCCTGCTACAGGATGGAGGACATGGAAGTCGGCCTTTACCTGCTTGACCACATGACTCATATCGACAGTTATATCTTGCGAGTATTCCTCAACTTGTTCTTGCATCTGTTCTTTGATGTCAATTAAACGCCCTTCACTCCACATCGCAAACTGATAAGGTCCAACAAACCCAAACCAAACAGCAAAGGCCACCAATACCACAACCGCTAGAAGAGTCCAACGACTTCGCAATATCAGGCGTCTTTCCAGTAACATGTTATTGATTATGTCCATGCTTGTCACTCTTTTCTACAGCTTCATTTATAATATTCTTGAATGCTTCTTCAAGACTATTACCTTGAATTACCATCTCATGCAAAGGTATCTGCTGGACGCAACGGTTAGAAATTGACCCATCCAACGGTTAGAAATTGACCCACCCCCCGGCATCAAATCCGGTAGACTTGGAGTAAATCTAAGCTGCC
>QLUI01000173.1 GCA_018725345.1 Bacillota bacterium
ATTGCTTCTCCTTCTTTCTCGCCTTTAACCCGTATTCTCACCGCAAGATAATCCCACTTAACGCAAGAAAGGATTATATTTTTTTTCGTCGGCGATGGTTGTTTCCGGACCGTGGCCTGGATAAACAGTGGTCCGGTCTGGAAAAATCAGTAGTTTTTCCTTTATGGAACAGATTATTTCCCCATGGGAACCGCCGGGCAGGTCGGTACGGCCAACGGAACCGGAAAAAAGCGTGTCGCCGGTAAATAATTTACCATCCGCCAGCAAAGTAACCGAGCCTTTGGTATGTCCCGGCGTCTCAATCACATCAACCGTCAAATTCCCTACGGTAAGCTTATCTCCTTCTTTAATAAAACGATCCGGTTCCGCCAACTGCAATTTGCCCACAAAAACCGAAAGGCTGGCATGCGGTTTCTTGCACATTTCCCCGTCTGCCTCGTGAATCAGAATAGGCGCCCCTGTTACTTGACGCACTTCCTCGTTTGCTCCCACATGATCCACGTGGCCATGGGTATTGACAATATATTTAACTGTTACAGCTGCATCTTCCACCATTTTTAGAATTTGTTTAGCCTCCGCGCCAGGATCAATGATCATGCCTTCTTTAGTTTCAGCGCAGGCAATCAAGTAACAATTAGCGGCAAAAGAACCTACTTCTCTTCTCCAAAAAAGCATAGCGGCCTCCTTGAGACAAAAATGAGTTTGTTAACCAACCGGACAAAATGTTTCAATAGAGCACTTCCACAGCCACGGAAAAAACCCTTTTTTTTCGACAGAAAAAGAGCAAATCTTAGTATCAGGCTGTTGCCTCCGCCAAAGCCTGCTCCAAATCTGCAATCAGATCTGCGCTATCCTCCAGACCAAGTGAAAGGCGAACAAAATCAGCAGACACACCGGCACTTAGTTGCACCTCCGGTGTTAGCTGGGAGTGAGTAGTGGTGGCGGGGTGAATAGCCAAAGATTTAGCATCGCCAATATTAGCAAGGTGTGAAAATAATTTTAGCGAATCAATGAAACGTTTGCCTGCTTCCCGGCCTCCTCGGATACCAAAACCTACAAGAGCGCCATACCCTTTGCTCAAATATTTTTTAGCCAGCTCATGGGTTGGGTGTCCCGGCAGTCCCGGATAATTAACCCAGGCTACTGCCGGATGTGCCGCCAAAAACTCCGCCACAACCAATGCATTCTCACAATGCCGTTGCAAGCGCAGATGCAGTGTCTCCAGCCCTTGCAGGAACAAGAAAGAGTTGAACGGGGAAAGGCTTGTACCCATATCTCGCAGAAGTTGAACACGAGCCTTGAGGATATACGCTAATCCGCCAAAGGCTTCAAGATAGCGAAGTCCGTTATAGGCGGGGTCCGGTTCTGTAAAGTCAGGGAAACGGCCATTGCCCCAATCAAATTTACCGGAGTCCACTATAATGCCGCCAATGGATGTACCATGCCCGCCCATAAATTTGGTGAGCGAATGAACGACAATATCGGCACCGTGCTCAATTGGTCGGAGCAGATAGGGTGTGGTGGCAGTACTATCTACAACCAGCGGCACCCCTGCTTCATGGGCAATTGCAGCCACCGCTTTAATATCCAGCACATCCAACTTTGGATTGCCCATGGTTTCAGCAAAAATTGCTTTAGTCTTTTCAGTAATGGCCGCGCGGAAATTTTCCGGCACAAACGGATCGACGAAGCGCACAGTCACACCGAACTTTGGAAAAGTTGATGTAAAGAGAGTGTAAGTTCCACCGTAGAGGCTGCTCGCAGAAACAATTTCGTCACCGGGACGCGTCAAGTTTAAAAGCGACAACGTAATTGCTGCCTGTCCGCTGGAAACGGCCAGCGCCGCAGCGCCGCCCTCCAAAGCTGCTACCCGTTTTTCCAGCACGTCGGTGGTTGGGTTCATAATCCGAGTATAAATATTGCCGAACTCCTGCAAGCCAAACAAACGGGCTGCATGCTCTGTGTCCTGAAACACATATGAAGTGGTCTGGTAAATGGGTACAGCGCGTGAACCAGTGGTGGGATCCGGCACCTGACCGGCGTGAACAGCCAGCGTGTCAAAGCGATACTCTTTTGTCATTTTAATTCCTCCCTGTTTGTTGGTTTTTATCTTGGTTTTTCTTTTGGGTTAAGACCCCCCACCTCTATCTGTTTGCTATGTTAACAGCCGTTTAAATTGTTGTCAAATATTTTTTGCGTAGCCAACTGAACGAAAACCTGCTGGCCCCTTGCTGTGGACCGACATCATAGTCTTAGCTTTATTCTAATTTTAAGCAACAAGCAATAAAAGCTACTAAAAACATACCTGGAAGAAAAGAACTCCTTGCGGTATTCTATCAACTTAGATTATAATGAAAAGAAATTCTGCTAATTGGAGGTATAAAAATGGATCGTGTATATAATTTCAACCCTGGCCCAGCCGCACTACCGCTTCCAGTACTAAAAAAGGCTCATTCTACCTTTTTAAACTACCAAGACACTGGCATGTCGGTACTGGAAATGTCTCACCGTTCTCAAGAATTCGAAGAAATTATCTACGGCGCAGAAGCATTGTTTAAAGAACTGGCTGGTGTGGGCGATGATTACCGCGTACTGTTTCTCCAAGGCGGGGCCAGCCTCCAATTTAGTATGATCCCTCTAAACTTTCTCCGCAACAAATCTGCAGATTATGTGCTCACAGGAATGTTTGCGGAAAAAGCCTATGACGAAGCAAAAAAAATCGCTGAAATTCGGGTGGCTGCTACGATGGTAGCCCATAACTTTACTGGGATTCCCCGTCAAGATGAACTGGATCTGGACAAAAATGCGGCTTACCTACATATCACCACCAACAACACTATTTTTGGTACTGAGTGGCACTACATTCCGGAAACATACGGAGTCCCTTTAATAGCCGATATGTCCAGCGATATTTTTTCCCGCCCGCTTGATTACAGCAAGTTTTCTTTAGTCTACGCAGGTGCCCAAAAAAATCTGGGTCCTGCAGGAGTAACCGTAGTATTAATCCGCAAAGAACTGCTGGAACATGTGCCTTCATCACTACCAAGCATGCTTCGCTATGATGTTTATGCCAAAAACGACTCCCTCTACAATACACCTTCCACCTTTGGCGTCTATCTATTAAAACTGGTGCTGGAATGGCTAAAAGAAAAGGGCGGCCTAACCTGCATCGGCAAACTTAACGAAAAAAAAGCGGCGCTTGTTTATGAAGGAATTGACAACAGCAATAATTTCTATCAGGGGCACGCCCGGCAAGACAGCCGCTCCTTAATGAACATTACCTTTCGTCTACCCACGGTAGAGCTGGAGAAGAAATTTTTAACGCAAGCGGCAACGGCGAAGCTGGTTGGGCTAAAAGGTCACCGCTCCATAGGTGGCATTCGTGCTTCCGTCTATAATGCCATGAGCAGTGAAGGCTGCGAAAAACTTGCTGAATTCATGGAAACATTTCGCAAACACCACGGCTAACAAAAGGTTAAAAAACAAAAGCCCTGCGAAGGAGAGTGCGTAACCCTATGCTGTCTAAAAAAGCGCTGTCAATCACTCCCTCACCCACGCTGGCCATTGATGCCAAGGCTAAACAAATGAGAAGCGAGGGAATTGATGTAATTGGATTTGGAGCCGGCGAAACGGACTTTGATACCCCCGATCATATTAAGGAAGCAGCTATCGAAGCAATTAACGGCGGCTTTACCAAATATACCCCAGTCGCGGGTTCGCTTGATTTGCAACAGGCGATTTGCCGAAAACTTCTTGATGATCATGGCTTATCTTATCAGCCCGCTGAAATTGTGGTAAGCAATGGGGCAAAGCACTCCTTAAACAATGTTTTTGCCGCGCTTCTAAACGCGGGCGACCAGGTAATTATTCCTGCTCCTTACTGGGTCAGCTACTCGGAGATTGTCAAACTAAATGACGGTGTGCCTATAATTGTTCAAACACAGAAAAAGAATAACTTTAAACTTACTCGTCAGGAATTAATCGGCGCTCTAACGGAAAAAACAAAAGCGATTCTGATTAACAGCCCCAATAATCCCACTGGACAAGTTTATACCCGTGATGAACTGGAAACGGTGGCTGACGTTGCCGTGTTCCACAATTTGTTTGTAATTTCAGATGAAATTTACGAAAAATTAATCTACGGCGACTTTGCACATGTAAGCATCGCCTCATTAAATGAAAAAATAAAAGATCTTACCATTGTGGTTAACGGTGTCTCTAAAACGTACTCAATGACCGGTTGGCGCATCGGCTATACCGCATCCCGCAAGGAAATTGCCCAGATAATGAGCAACGTACAAAGCCATACCACCAGCAATCCTAATTCCATCGCCCAGAAGGCCGCGCTGGCTGCCATCACCGGCTCGCAGCACTGCGTGGCAGAAATGATGACCGCTTTTGCCAAGCGTCGAGACTATTTGATCCAACAAATTGCCTCTATCCCCGGACTCAGCTGTATTGAGCCTGCCGGTGCTTTCTATGTCTTGATGGACACAAGCGGTGTGCTGGGCCGATATTTTAAGGATAAGCAACTGATTGACAGCGCAGATTTCGCCGAGCTGCTTTTGGAACACTTTCAGGTGGCGGTGGTGCCCGGCATCAGTTTCGCTGCCCCCACTTATGTACG
>QLUI01000174.1 GCA_018725345.1 Bacillota bacterium
GTGCGTGCACCAGGCTGAGCAGACCGCCGGCACAGATCCCGAGCAGGATCCCGATCCACGGATTCCCTGTGTAGTACATACCCAGAAATCCGGCCAGCGCACCGACCGCCATCATCCCTTCGATGCCGATGTTGAGGACCCCTGATCGTTGTCCGTAGATCTCCCCCATGCCGGCGAGCAGAATTGGCAACCCCAGCCGGATTCCAGCAGTGGGGATCATGATTGCAAATAATTCAAACATCTTTACCGTTCACCTCTTTTTTCCCCCAAACTGGCCGGTAGCGCGCCAGCAGGACTCCTCCGACGAGGAAGATGATGACGATCGCTACGAAGATGTCGGCAATAGCTATCGGCACGCCCATCCCTGTTTGCAGTGCCCGCGATCCACGCATCAACGCCCCAAAGAAGAAGGCCGAGACGACCACACCAGCCGGATGGAGCTTGCCGAGCATAGCCACCCCGATAGCGGTGAACCCGAACCCCGGAGAAAACCTGTCCAATAGGCGGCGTTGCACTCCTGTGATCTCACTCATCCCAGCGATCCCGGCTAATCCCCCGCCGATTATCATCGCTATCACTATGATTGTTGCCGGTGAAATCCCGCAGTTACGCGCTGCACGCGGATTGGCCCCGACGAGGCGGAGCTTAAACCCAAGGCTAGTGTACTTTAGCAGAATATAGATGGCGATTGCAGCGATCACCGCGATGAAGACCCCCTCATGCAGCCGCGTGCCGAGGAAACGGTCCAGCCATGCCGCGCGCGGTAGAATCGGCGAGAACGGCATCCCGAACCCGTCGTTCAACGGACCGTGCACTACAAAATTGACCCACAGGATGGCGATGTGATTGAGGAGGATTGTGGATATGACCTCGTGCACCTTCCAACGGATCTTTAGCAGCGCCGGGATCAGCCCCCAGAGCGCACCGGCGGCGAACCCGGCAGCGATCAGTAATGGAACGAAGATAATTGAGGGAAGGCCGTCTCCCAGCGTTAGAGCGACCCAGGCAACGGCGAACCCTCCCATGAATATCTGTCCTTCCGCCCCGATGTTCCAAAATCCGGCCTTGAAGGCGATCGCCACCCCCAGACCGGCGAGCAGCAGTGGTATCGCAAGCGTCAACGTATCGGCAAGACCGCGAAAGCTGCCGAGCGCGCCGGTGAACATGATCTGGGCGGCCGGTCTCAGTTCGACCCCAGTGATGAATAGGAGCAGAGCACCGGCGGCTATCGCGGCGAGAAGCGCCAGCAGTGTAGTAAGCGCGGTCGCCCGCGGCGACAGTGAAACCTCTCTGAAACGTAACCTGCTCATCAGCCCCTCCGTTCACGTGAGCCCTGCTGCCCCATCATCATCATCCCCACCTCGCGCAGGCCCAGTTCGCGGGTAGGAGCGATACGCACGATCTTCCCGCGGTAGAGGACAGCGATGCGGTCGCTCAGTGAGAAGAGTTCATCCAAGTCTTCGCTGATCAGCAGGATCCCACTCCCGGCCTTCCGCTGCGCAAGGAGGAGTTGGCGTGCGTATTCTGCGGCTGCGATATCCAGCCCGTGGGTCGGGTAAGCAGCGATGATTATTCGTACACCGCGGGAAAGCTCGCGCGCTAGGATCACCCGCTGCAGATTCCCGCCGGAGAGATTGGCCGCATGCTCATTGATGCTTGGAGTATCGATCTCGAACTGCTTTATCAGGTCTCGCCCCCAAGAGAGGAACGCCCGTAGGCGCAGCATGCCCGTCTTGCAAAATTTAGGGAAGTCCTTCATCCCCAAGTTCTCGCCCACGGTCATCGTGGGGGCTATTCCCGTCTCCAGCCGCGACTCCGGTATGTGGGCGATCCTGTCTTGAACCCATGTCGCCGCCTTGCGTCCCGTATCCTCGCCAAGGAGAACGATCCGGCCCGCGGTCGCCGGCCGAAGTTGTGTGATTACCTCGGCCAATTCGGTCTGCCCGTTCCCGGAGACGCCGGCGATGCCCAATATCTCTCCGCGATGGATGCGGAATGATACTCCATCCAGCGCCGGCAGCTCATAATCGTTCAGCGCGCTGAGTTTGTCCACTTGCAATATAACCTCGCTCTCGCTCGAAAGCGCAGAGTCGGTGAGCTGCGCCTTGGTTATCTCCTGCTCGACCATACTATGGATGACCTTATCTTTGTCTGCATCCGCAATAGCACTCTGAAAGACGACCCTGCCGCGGCGGAGGACGACGATCCGCGTGGAGACAGCGAAGACCTCATCCAGCTTGTGGGTGATGAATACGATCGCCCGCCCGGCAACGGCCATACTGCGCATACTGTTGAAGAGCACTTCGGTCTCTTGCGGGGTGAGAACCGATGTCGGCTCATCGAAGATAAGCACCTGGGCGTTGCGATAGAGCATCTTGAGGATCTCCACCTGCTGGCGCTGTCCCACCGCCAATCCGCTGACCACCGCAGTGGAGGAGACGGTCAGTCCGTTCTCATTGGCCAGATGCTCGATCGTCTGTGTCTCTGAACTTCCAAGAAAGCGTTCACCGTTCGTACCAAGGAGGACGTTCTCGGTCACGGTGAACGAGGGGATGAGCATGAAGTGCTGGTGGACCATGCCGATGCGGTGGCGGATCGCGTCGCGCGGAGATTTTAGGCGAGCAGGCCTCCCTTCGATGAGTATTTCACCCTTGTCCGGTGGATACATGCCGTACAATACGTTCATTGACGTGGTTTTGCCAGAGCCGTTCTCTCCCAACAATCCTACTATCTCCCCCCTATCGATGGTGAAATCTATCCGATCGTTGGCCAGTACCGGGCCGAAGGTCTTGGTAATACCGCGCATCTCAACGAACATCATCACCCCTCACGTAACAGTTTAGTTTTTCAAGAAGTTTCAACCGCTCCGATTTATGGAGACTCCCCAGCACCCGGATTAGCCCCATTATAAAACCGTCCCGGGAAAGGATCAAGGGGTTGAACTTGATTTCCCCTCTGGCCTCAAGCCTGTTTTATGGTATCATCAAGACATGGAAAGGTCCGGGTGAACCCCTCCTTTAGACGTTCACACTATGAATGATGAATGATGGGGGGGGTGGGGATTCATCATTCATCATTCCGCATTCCTCATTTTCAACGGGCGAGAGGCGGCAAGCAAGGCTGCCGCTCCCCTGCTCTTACGCCGCTCGCCCAGCCGATTCCAGTATCCTTGCTTTTACCATTTCGGATCATCGAACCGCGGGACGATCAGCTCACCTTCCCGTATCTGCTGCGCCTTCAGCTCGATCTGCTCGCGCAACTCCGGCGGGACCATCGGGCCCAGAGGGGCCATCTTCACCGTTCCTTCGGCCATCCCCCAGTCGAATACACCGGTCTGCCACGTGCCATCGCGGACTCCTTGGATGAGGTACTTGAACAATGTTGTCCAATCGAGGAGCGCGGTGGTCACCGCTGCATCAGGGGCGAACGGAACAAGGCAGAGCGCCTTGCCGAAGGCAAAGACCCCCCGTTTTTGTGCGGCGATCCCGGCGGCAGGAGAATCGGTGTGATAGCTGATGAAGTCAGCGCCGAGGTCGATCAGAGAGTGTGCGATCTCCTTCTCCAACGGCGGATTGTACCACACGCCAGCGAAGGTGACGTGTACGGTGACATCCGGATTGACCCTCTGTGCGGCATATATATGGGCGTTGATCCCCCAGATTAGACGCAGAATCGGATGAGCGGCGACAAAGCCGAGCACGTTGGTCTCCGTCATCTTACCGGCGATGAGCCCAGTGAGATACCGCACCTCGTACTCGTTCCAATAGTAAGTGGCGACGTTGGGCATCAGGTGCCCCTGAAAGCCGCCGGGGAAATGAAACTTCACCTCCGGGAACTCGGGGGCGAGCATGTGGAGCACCCCTCTGTAGCCGAAACTGTGAGCGATTATGACGGTGGCGCCTTTGTCGATGAAGTCGCGGATCACTCCCTCTGCCTCTGGAAAGGGGACCGCATCTGCGTATATATACTCGATCCAATCATACTTTTCTGCCAGATACGACAGGTCGCGATGCGCCACATAGCTCCAGCCGTAATCACCGATCGGCCCGATATAGATAGCCCCGACGGTCACTATATCCACTGGCACCGGGTCCACTACCGGTTGCGGTGGACAACCCAGGGCAACAAGGCTAACCGCCAGCAGCAACGCCAGGCAAGCACAAACCAGTCCACTTATTCTCCTTTTCACCTAAAACCTCCTTCTCAGAACTTACAATTTACTGCCTTACCCCTCACTACTAACTACATAATTCACCTCCCCGTCCGAGGTATGAAGAAATCCTTTCCTTGACAGTCTGCGACTTAACCACCTACTTGGATAACCCTTCGGGTTACCCACAATCTCCACATTGTTAGTGCTACTACATTTTCAAACAACTCAAGGTTTCATGAAACGTAACTACACAGCCTACCCTCCTTCAGACAGCAAAATAGCATTTGCCTGGGATGCCTGAAATGTCTTGCACAAATACTCCAATACGTTCTTCCTCTGTTTTTTGACCGTGGATATAAAACCACGGATACGGCAAAAGTAATTGGCTCCATTTTTAGAACGAAAACATCCCGATATCTTCTGTTTGACTTTGATCATCCGCAGGTCTCGTTCCGCAAGGTTATTATC
>QLUI01000175.1 GCA_018725345.1 Bacillota bacterium
GAATACCTGGTAGCTTATATGCTGGATATCGAGAGTAGGGATAGCCTCCTTAGCGTTGATCGATTTAAGAAACCCTTTGACTACAAGCTGAAAATAACCCAAAACAACGAGACCAAAGAGACAGCCATCGACTTAGTGGAAACCTTTAATTATCTCTTGGGATTAGCCGTTACAGGCCAAAGGGCTACTGTCCGCTTTAATGCCATCCCTGACGACAAAGGGGAATATGAGAATGCCGTAAAGCTTACAGAGGACAAGCATGGCAATTACGCCTTTAAAGCTATTGAGGGACTATTACCCAATGGAAACAGGGCTTTAGTCATTTGGCGCAACCTAACCTTGGACTTGGCAACCGATAACGCTGCTTTAGACGCCTTCTTCATGATATATTGTGCTGAAGCTAAAGGTAAGGATTTTGATGCCATCTATGTCAATGGAGATAATAACCTGGAAAACTTGCGCCGGGAAAGCGAGCAGTGGAAGGTGAGTTTAATTGAAATAGAATTTGGCAAGAGAATGTTTGAGGAGGTATAAGCATGGCGGCAAAAAAAACGAAGAAGGTAAAGAAAACCATTGACCTTAATGACTGCCTGGTACTCCATAAATACTTCCTCTCCCTCTTTGGCAAAACAGATTTCAAAAGTCTGGCAGAAGATATGAAGTCTGCTGATCTGGAAGGGTATAATGAAGAAAACACAGCATATTTCCATGAGTTTATCTTGCGTAAATATGTAAAGCTTGGGTTTTTAAATAAGGACAAGTTAAAGGAATATGACGAAAACATCTACCGGTATGTTCGGCAGATTGGCGAGGGTCGGGGTGGACTTACCCTTAAGTATTTCCAATATCTGGCTTTGCTTTTTACTGAGATGTACCTTGACCGCTACTTTCTTGACAGAGAAAATTTTGTTGCTGATTTAAATGCTTTTTTACAAAAGTTCAATTCTGGAAACAATGGAGATAGCATTTCAGATTATACGGCAGACAGTTTAAATAAGCTGGCCTTTATGAGTGCTACCGGCAGTGGCAAGACACTGATTATGCATGCTAATATCTTGCAGTATCAGCATTATTTAAAGAAGGCCCGGGAGTATAATAAAAGTTTGACCAGAAATAAAATTATTCTGCTTACGCCAAACGAAGGACTATCCAGGCAACACATTGAGGAGATGAAGCTTTCGGGCATTTCTTGTTGCCTTTTTGAAAAAAACGCTCAGCATGAAAGAGATGATGTCCTAGTCATCGATATCAACAAGCTTGTAGAGCAAGGCAAGGTGAAAACAGTTTCGGTTGATAGTTTTGAACAGAACAACCTGGTCCTTGTTGATGAGGGACATAAAGGATTATCCGGCAATGTATGGTATGACCTTCGCAGCCGACTGTCGGAGAACGGGTTTTCCTTTGAATACTCAGCTACTTTCAAGCAAGCTATCAAGGAAGAAAAGAAGAAATCAGACGCTGAAGCCCTGGCCCATCAATATGGCAAAGCAATCATCTTTGATTATTCCTATAAATACTTCTATAACGACGGTTATGGGAAGGAATACCGTATTTATAATTTGAAAGAGAGCCTCTCCAATGAGCAGCGGGAGATATACTTAACCGGCTGCCTGCTCAGCTTTTATCAGCAGATGAAGATTTACCAGAGTGATAAAGCCACCTTTGCCCCCTTTAACATTGAAAATCCCCTGCTTGTGTTTGTGGGGAACAGCGTCAACAAAACCGTGAGTAAGGACGAATTGACCGATGTACAGGAAGTATTAGCCTTTATTAATGGATTTACAGCAAACAAGGAAAAAACAGTGGGCCGGTTCAAAATGCTGCTGGATGACAATACAGGACTGCTTGACGAAAGAGGACAGGAGCTGTTTTATGGCGATTTTTCCTTTCTCCAGCATTTGTTTGACCGGAAGGCTGAAGCGGTGTATGATGACGCGCTGAAAACAGTTTTTGATACAACTTCTACAGGCAGGCTACATATGGTAAACCTCAAACAGCTCCCCGGTGAAATCGGGCTGCGTATTGGCAGTGACAACGAATTTTTTGGGGTTATCAACGTCGGTGTTGGCGGAGATAGCGAACTGATTAGGAATATTGAAAAAGGGAAAACCGGCATTGTCACTGATGATAATCAATTTGAGAATGAATCGTTGTTCAGGAAAATAAATGAAAAGAATTCCAAGATAAACATGCTTATTGGTTCCAAAAAGTTTACAGAAGGGTGGAATAGCTGGCGGGTTTCCACCATGGGGCTGATTAACTTTGCCAGGGGCGAGGGTTCCCAGGCTATTCAGCTCTTTGGCAGAGGTGTACGGCTAAAGGGGTATGAAAACTGCCTCAAGCGCAGTGCCAAGCTGGACTACCCTGCGACGGTGCCAAATAACATCAGAAAGATTGAAACCCTGACCATCTTTGGGGTCAAAGCCGATTATATGGCCCAGTTTAAAGAGTACCTTGAAAAAGAAGATCTGGACTTAAATGACTCCATCAGGGAATTTAAGCTGCCGGTGGTCAGCCGTTTTCCCGATGCAAAAGACAGGCTAAAGGTGATTAAAGTCAAAGAGGGTATAAATTTCAAAAAGCAGTCCAAGCGCTTGGTTCTTACTACCCCTGAGGATGGCTTTCTAGACAATTTAGTGAAAAATAAGGTTAAAGTTGATTATAACGCTACCGTACAAAGCCTTGCCTCTATTAGGGGAGGGGACGTGAACTACCAAAAGGGCGAGGCGGTATTAGAGCCCCTGCACCTGGCCTTTTTAGATGAGGATAAGCTTTACAGCGAACTTTTACAATACAAAAACCAAAAGGCGTATTACAACATTAGTATCGAGAAGCCGCTGTTGCCGGAAATCCTGAAAATCAAGGGTTGGTACACTTTATTTATCCCCGCAGCATTTATGTCAATCGACAGCTTCGACAAAATTGCTAGGATTAACGATGTTTGTGTAATGCTCCTGAAAAATTATCTAGATAGGTTTTTAAAATACCATAAAGCCCAGTGGGAAGCGCCCTATTTGGTTTATGGAGATTTAAAAGCCAACGACCCGAACTTCATCGACGAATACAACATCACACTATTTAATAAAGACAGATTTGAGGAATTTGAACAACTGTTTGAGGGAATCAAGGATGCTTTGGAAAAAAACAGACGCCTGAACAAATATCAGGACAAGCAGCTTAATTTCCGCTATTTTGATTTTTACAGCCACCTTTATACTCCCCTTATCTCTATTGACAAGGGTATACGTATTGAGGTCTCGCCTGTCAGCTTAAATAGCGATGAAAAGCGGTTTATTGACAGGTTAAAGGATTATTGCGATGCTAACCCGGCAGTTTTTGCCGAAAAGAGGCTGTATCTGTTGCGCAATAAAAGCAAGATGGGCATGGGCTTCTTTGAAGCGGGTAATTTTTACCCCGATTATATTATGTGGATTGCTGAAGGCACCAAACAGTCTATTACTTTTATCGACCCCAAGGGCATTATGATGCTGGAAAAGAATATCAATAATCCCAAAATCCAGTTTTATAAAACCATAAAAGAATTGGAAGTCCGCCTGCAGCCAACTTGTACGGAAAAACAGGTTTTTCTAAATTCCTTTATCCTGTCCGGCACCTCTGCTGCCGATGCTAGTGTCTTTTATGGCCTCAAAAAGCCGGAATTCGAGAGCAGGAATGTTTTGTTTTTAGAAGATGAGGACTGTGTGGAAAAGATGATGAGCAAGGTATTGTAAACAGTTCTATCAGTTTGGCTGACAGGTTTAGAATGAAAGATAAGAGAAGGGGGCAAATCATGGCGAGTTCTTTTTATTCAAATGATGTAGCACTGGAAGATATTCTAAAACCGATTTCTAGTGCCTATATTCAGTTGCCCGATTTTCAACGAGGCTGGGTGTGGGATGATTTTCGGATCAAGGCTCTTATTGCAAGTATATCTAACTCATACCCTGTAGGCGCAGTGATGTTTCTTGAGTATGGTGGTGATAGCGTTCGTTTTAAGTATCGCCCCTTTACAAGCGTAGATGTCGCTGCGACACCAGACAAGCTTGTGCTTGACGGGCAACAGCGACTAACATCAGTATATTGCGCCATGTTCAGTAAAAAAGCGGTGGAAACCATTACAGAAAAGAAGGCTGATATTAAGAGATTCTATTACCTTGATATAAACAAATGCTTAGACCCCCAGGTTGATCGGATTGATGCAATTCTATCTATACCTGAAGAAAGACAGTTAAAATCGGATTTTGGCAGAGTAATCGACCTCGATATTTCAACTCGTGAAAAAGAATTTGAACAGCATATGTTCCCGCTTAATATTGTTTACGACCACATGGCTTGCGCCATTTGGCAAAATGAATATCAAAAGCATCATAATTACGATGCTGATATATTAGACCGTTATGCTCGTTTTAATGTAGATGTGTTGATGACAATTAAATCTTACAAGATTCCGGTTATTACCCTGGATAAGGCAATCCCCAAGGAAGCTGTATGCCAGGTTTTTGAAAATGTCAATACTCGCGGGGTGACGCTTACCGTTTTTGAGCTGGTCACAGCAACCTTTGCAGCGGATGATTTTGAGTTACGTAAAGATTGGGAAGCAAGGGAGGAAACC
>QLUI01000176.1 GCA_018725345.1 Bacillota bacterium
ACGATTGGCTTAGAGAAGCGGATGGCGATCGTCTAACTGAAGATGGCGACCGTCTAACTGAATTGGTGTAACAGGTAAGTTTTTCCAAAAATTGTGCTTGACCAGTTTAATGAAATGTGGTATATTGAATCTATCTTTTGGAGAAACTAAACTATTACGAATTGGTTGAGGCCTTTGGGCCGGTAGTCGAGCACACCGTAGAGGGGAGTAGCATGTTCCCTTGCCTCAAAAATGGGGATCACATTCTGGCACGTTGGGGCAGGAACATGCACTTCGTGGAGGGCGAGATCATAGTCTTCAAGCTGTTCGTCGATGGATTGGGGACCCATCGCCTGCTCTTGAGACTCCCCTCGCGGGGACACCTCTTCTTCCTAGAGGGCGGCGATGCAGAAGCCGTGTACAGCATCATACCAAGCGGGTGTGTCAAGGCGAAGGTCTTGGCTTTCAAAAACGAGGACGGTGTGTGGCTTCCGTGTGGCGTTGTACGTTTGGCACAGGAAGGGCTCACGCTGCTGCTCCTGAGGCGACTCCTGCGCCTTCTCTGCCCTCTTGTGGAGAGATGTTTGACGAAATGGTCTGCTCGTGCCGAACGTGCCAGCACGAACCGGTCAGTGCCTCTCTCTTTCATCACTTTCCTGTTTCAGTGTGCCGTTCCTTCACTTCTTTTCAACATCTTCCTGCACGATCATCGTGAGCTCTCGAAGTGCGTGCGGTTGTTGGCACGACGCGTGCCGTACTACTTAAGCAGTGTCCCCTTTGACTGGACAGGAGCGTTGTCGTCGGCAGGTGGCGGGAGGTAGTGGTATTCAAACGTGAGGACTGTAGCGCTTGAAGCACACAATCTGACAAAGGTGTATCCGAACGGGACTGTCGGGGTGGAGGATCTTTCGCTGACAGTCCACAAGGGGGAGGTGATTGGTCTGCTGGGGCCCAACGGCAGCGGCAAGACGACAACGGTCAACCTGTTCACCACTGCCTTCCCCCCTACCAAGGGTTCAGCCAAGGTCATGGGGTATGATATTGTGGCTGACCGAGACAGGGTCAGACGAGCGATAGCTGTGGTCTCTCAGCAAGATACGGTCAACTGGTGGCTGACTGTGTACCAAAACATCGATTTGTTCGCATCTCTGCTGGGGATGCCGCGCAAGACCCGGCAGCGCGAGATCGACAGATTCCTGGGAGAGTTCGAACTCGACGGCAAGCGGGACCACTACTTGGATGATCTCTCAAGCGGGCAGATCAGAAGAGTACAGGTAGTCCGCGCGCTCTTGTACCATCCTCAAGTGTTATTCGTTGACGAACCCACCCTAGGACTGGACCCAGTGGGGGTAAGGAAGGTGCTGATTTACCTGAAATCGCTCTCCCGAGACGGCGTAACCATTGTGCTTGCCACAAACGAGATGGACCAGGTGGAGGAGGTCTGTGATCGTGTCGTTTTCTTGAGTAAGGGGCGCTTGCTTGACCAGGGCAGGACTGCCGACTTTACAGTACGCTATGCGGGTTGCGAGCGAGTCGAAGTTCTGTACAGGGGCGCTGTTCCCGACAAGCTCGAGAGCTGGTTCGCGGAGAACGAGGAGCAATATCTCGAATCCCTCCAGCCTCTGGTGTACAGTGGCAGGCATGCAGGGAGGAAGTTATGTGATGTGCTTTCGTTCTTGATGGAAGACGGGGTTGAAGTTGAAGATATCACCATCAAGAAGCCAGGACTCACCGGAGCGTTCATTGAGATTGTACAGGGAGAACACCGTGGATAGGCCTCCAACTGTCCCGAAGCGCCTGCATAGACCGGCCCGGGTCTGGCACCTCGCCCGTTTCCAGCTCCGCGCTATCACGAACTGGCCTCATCTAAGTTATAACATCTTTGTAGACCCAATGCTCTACCTCGTGCTCTTCGCAGTCGGGATAGCCGCAACTGCCAAGCCCATCCATTTCCGCGGAGTAGAGATGTCCTATATCGAGTTCTTCATTCCTGGCTTGCTGTCCATCCAGGGGCTCAGGTTCTTCTCCCGCGTCATCTTCGATAGCTCCAACGACCTTAAGTGGGGCATGTACAGGCTTGCGGTGCTGATGGGTTGCACGCCCGCGGATTACATGTTGTCGCGCCTGGTGAGCGGAGCGCTTGTGTACTCCCTTCAGGGGTGCCTGTTGGTCGCTACGGGGACCCTCTTCGCGGGCGAGCCTATTGTTGTTTTGGCAAGGCTCCCTGGAATGGTGGCGATTGGATGTTTGGGGCTGGTCCTTTGGCTCTGCCTAGGCATGGTTCTTGGCGTAAGAATCCGCTCCTATGCAAGACGCGACTTCCTCTCCACGGTCGTGACGCTGCCCGTGATGTTTGGTTCTTCGGCCTTCTTCCCGACCGAAGGCGCGCCTTTGTACCTGAGGGTGTTGGCCACTGTCAACCCGCTGACCTATCACGCAGATGCGCTGAGGTTGGCCTTTATTGGTGAGCAGGTGTGGCTTTCCGTCGAGTTGGGCTTGGTGGCCTTGCTGACCGGGGTCGCCTCGCTCTTCTGCGTTTGGATGCTAAGAAGGGCGGTGCTTGTCAGTGGAGAGAGATGATTGAACTTGTGGCCAAGGTCAGAGGTTTGGCTGACGGCATAGCGCCGTGACCTTCGGTGATCCAGGTCCACATCTTCGTGAGCTTCCTCGTCCTGACCCGAGTTTGACAAAATGAGGGCAGTTTTCGGGACCCCGATTCTTTGACTCGACTTTGAGACCCCCCATAGCTGGCGCATAGCTAGCTTAGGGTTGTTTGCCACTACATCGGCATACCTTTAGTACGGTCGCTCGTGTGTGGCTAGTTCAATGACTGCACCTTGGGAGGTGGACGCATTCCCACAGCTGCAAATGCCTTCTGCGCTAAGGGCGGTAGCTCAGTTCGTGCCAGGAGGACTTCCCCGTTTAGTTCCACTCGTACTGCCTTCACTTGCTCCACTGCCTCTAACACTTTCCGCACACTGGCCTCACAGCCATGAGTCCTCAGTAATCGCTCCAGTGCTGCTCCCATCACCAGCGCTAAGAAGCACAGGGCAATATGGCCCCTCACTCGTGGTGGCGTCCAGTGATAGCAGGGCCGCACTTCAAGCCCACTCTTTAGCTCCCGGAAACCCTGCTCCACTCGCCATAGCCCCTTGTATGTCTGGGCAATCTCCGCTGGGGGGAGGGTGGCCGATGTCCTCAGGAGATACTTCCCATCGTAGCGCTCCTCTCGTCTAACCCGCCCCCAGTTCATCTCAGCTCGACCCTCATCCAGCACCTTCAAGTATCGTCCATATCCCTTCTTCCTGGCTAACCCGCCCAGTCCTCCTCGGGCAAGTTCAGCCTCAATCTGGGCTACAAAGGAGGCTCGCTCCTTACGATCTCTCTCCGCTTGCTCCGGGTTATAGCACAGAACGTAGCGTTTGCCATCCTGCTCAACCTCCTTCACTTCAAGATTCTCGGCTACCTTATGATATCTCCCGGCTCGCTTGAGTACCTCATCGGCTGCCTTCCACTTCCTCAAGGGAATGCCCACAATATACTCCCGCCCCTCAGCCTCCAGAGCTTCAAGCAGGCTCTCGGAGACCACACCACGATCAGCCACAATAATCACCTGCCTTAGAGGGAAGCGCTCTTTCACATCCTTCACCGCATGGCGAAAGGCAGCGATATCAGCAGTATTCCCCGGGAAGACGTAATGGGCTACCGGGATTCCCTCTCGGGTCATCAATACCCCGATAACTACCTGTACGAGGTCTGGCCTCTTATCCCGACTGTAGCCCAGCCTGGCTAAACCTTCAGGACCTCGTCCCTCAAAATAGGTGCTGGTAGTATCGAACAACACCAGGTCCACCTCCAGGCTGAACAGATCCCGGCTCCGCATGAAAAGGGCTTCCTCTACCGTCCGAATGTGCTCATCCAGGAAGTCCAGGGCACGGTAAAGATGGGATAGATCCAACCTCTCCCACTCCGGGGCATACATTCCCTGCAACCACCGATAGGTGCTCAGCTTGCTCCTTGGGGCTACCAGGCGATTGGTCACCATAGCCAGGAGCCCCTCTTCCACCGGAATCTCCATCGGGCTGCTTCGATATAGCTCCCCAATCACCTCGGCTAAGCCCAGGTCCCGCCACAACCGCCGCACCAACACCACCACCCCATACTGCTTACTCCAGGTAGCTTCTAACTGCACCGTCTCCTTTCGTATCCAACCATGCCTGGCTACCTTCACCAGGCTGGCTATCATCCGGTCAATGTTGCCTGACTCCCGAAGCTCATCCAGCCTGCCTAGAGAGCATAACCGCTCCTGGCATACCTTCCCATCCTTGCGGTAGGTGCGGGCTAGCTCCAGATAGGTATGCTCCCTCCCACTGGAACTGCGAACGGTGCGCTTGCGAATAAACATCCTGTTGATATACTACCATATTTCCACTTTCCTGTCAAGGGGTTTATTACTGAAATATTTCCACTACCACTTTTTCACTGGTGAAGCTAGCATGTCCCTCATCTGAAGCTGAGACCACCCTGAGGGTCTCAAACTCGGGCTAAAAGTTCCGCACCAGAATCTAACTAAGCACGATGATATTGAACATGTTGAATAGAGTTTCGTCA
>QLUI01000177.1 GCA_018725345.1 Bacillota bacterium
CGGCTTTTTGCGGCTCTTATTAATGTGGTTTTACCTGTGCCTCGAACGCCTTCCACGTGAAAATGGACTGGGATTCCTAAGCGTACTGCCACTACCCCAATCTCAATAAATCTCTTCAACTCTTCATTTCCCTGATGAAAAACAATCTTATGCCAATCCATCTGCTACCTCCTGGTTCTCATTTATGTGCTGCCCTTTAGAAAAATCGGGGGAGAGGGAAATATTAATGTCTGCAATAGTCTACCCTTCGCGACGGCAGCCTAACCCTAATATAATTTTATGCAAAAAAAAAGACATAAGGGAAAAGGAATCTCCCTGATGTCTATGGTTTTCTACTCAAACCCGGCATTGCTGATATCAAATGTAGCCGGATTCCTGTTTTGTGGCAGATCTATCACCTCGCCGTTGATCAACATCTTTGTGCCTAAGGCATTTCCTGTGCGTACCCGCACACTTTCTGCAGCCGTCAGGGAACGGCTTTCCCCGGCGGTAAAAGTACCTTCAAACAGTAGAGCACCGTTAGTATGTACCCGTACCCAACTATGCTCCGTAAATGATAAAACCACCTCTATGACGTCCGCATTTATGACCCTAAACTTGAGCGGATCTAAATTATCTCGTTCTACCCGCACTTGTAACTCTGGCTCTGGTTGCGTCGGCTCAGGCGGTAAAATATCATCAGCGCCATTGTCAATAACCGGCGGCAAATCATTTACCAAAGGTGGTGCGGGGGCAATAATGGTAGTGATAAGTCTAATTCCCCCAAGCAATAAGGCAAAAATTATTAAGATCATCGCAAACCTGCGCTTGTTTAAGCGCCTGGTGCTCCGCACTGCTTGGGCAGACTGAATTTTACGCTTGACTGCTGCTCTACTCTGAGGTTTTTGGTGTTCCTGCTGGTTTTTTTCGGCTTTCTCTGTCTCGCTGGCGCCTCCGTAACGCGAAACCAGCTCTTCCTCATTTAGACCAAGCTCTGCCGCATACTTTCGCAGAGCCCCCTTTAAATAAACTTCCCCAGGGAAAAGATTAAAATCTCCTTCTTCCAGCGCAAGTAGATATTTCTTGGCAATCATGGTTCTGCTTGAAACCTGTTCCAGCGTCATTCCCCTCTCCTCACGAGCCTGACGCAAAACTTGGCCTATTTCCCGCATGCTTTCACCCCGTCCTTACTTAGTTGTTTTAATGAGCTTCTCCACTGGAAAGAAGATTTCTCGCTTGATCCGGTGTGATTAAAACTTCACGCGCCTTGCTGCCTTCAAAACGGCCAACAAAGCAACGCCTTTCCATATCGTCAATGAGACGGGCAGCCCGAGTGTAACCGATACGCAACCTGCGCTGCAGAAGAGAGATAGACGCGGTGCCGGCTTCGGCAATCAGCATTACTGCTTCAAAAAACAATTCGTCTTCCTCATAGAAATCAACTTCGGCTTCTTCCTCGAGAAACACCTTCTCTGAAAGCTGCTGCCCTCCCTGTTCTCTGATGAATTCCAGCAGAGCAGTAAGCTCTCTCTCGTTAATAAACGCACCCTGTATTCTAAAGGGCTTAGCTGTACCGATAGGGTGAAAAAGTGCGTCACCGCGGCCCAACAGTTTTTCCGCGCCACCCATATCCAGGATAGTACGAGAATCAACTTGTGCCGAAACAGCAAAGGCAAGGCGGGAAGTAATATTTGCTTTTATTACGCCGGTAATCACATCTACCGATGGTCGTTGCGTTGCTATCACTAGATGAATACCGGCGGCACGCGACATTTGCGCCAGTCGAGCAATGGAATCTTCCACGTCGGCGGCTGCCACCATCATCAGATCTGCCAGTTCATCAATTATCACAACGATATAAGGTAATCTTGCCTGTTCCTGGTTCTGCAAGCTCATACGTTCATTGTAACTGTTTATATCGCGCACATTCTCCTTAGCAAACAGCTCGTAGCGTATTCCCATTTCCTTTAGCATACTCCTTAATGCCATCGATGCCTTTTTGGGCTCCGTCACCACCGGCATTAACAGATGCGGGATGCCGTTAAAAACATTTAATTCCACAACTTTAGGATCAATCATCACAAACTTTACATCTTCCGGACGTGCCTTAAAGAGAATACTGGCAATGAGCACGTTAATGCACACACTTTTTCCGGAACCTGTGGAGCCGGCAATTAGGAAATGCGGCATTTTCTTCAAATCAGCAAGAATAGGGGTTCCGGTTATATCTTTGCCTAAAGCAACGGTAAGAGGAGAGTTTGCTCTTGTGAACTGCTCGTCCTCCAGCACTTCCAGCAAATAAACTGGAGCAATCACTTTGTTAGGCACTTCGATACCTACTGCTGCTTTACCTGGAATAGGTGCCTCAATTCTCACGCCGGACGCGGCTAAATTTAAGGCCAGGTCGTCAGCCAGCGCAACAATTCTTGCCACTTTTACTCCTGTTTCCGGCAGGATTTCAAAGCGGGTAACGGTAGGACCTGTCGAAACAGCGGTAACCCTGACTTTTACACCAAAGCTATCTAAGGTTCGTTCCAGAATTTTAGTCCGCTCGGCAATATTTTTTGCTTGCTGACTGTTTTTGTGTTTAGGAACTTTAACAAGAAGTGTCAGAGGCGGCAAGCGGTAGTCACCCTGTGCTGTCAGCGTTGAAACAGTACCTGCTTCTTTTTCCTTTAATTCCACGAGCAACGGGTTGTCCGTATTTTCCGGCGCACCTAAAAAGCTCAAAGCAGCCCTACCCGTTTCCTGTTCTCGTTGCGGAAACTGGATGACAGACACCAATTGAGAAGCCTGTTTTTCTTCCATAGACTTGTCAGCTTCAAGCTGGAATTCCTGATTACTTTTTATCCTGACTTTTGCTGCCTTCAACGCTTCCGCAGCAAGTTCCTCATCCTCTGCTCCTTCCTCAGTCAGATCGAAAGAAAAAACATGGCGGAAAAAAAGGCCTGCTGCCTTGCCGCCCCGGTAGATCAGTCCTGCACAGAAACTGACAATCTTGTAAGCCGTTTGCAGGAGTTGGGTCAAAGAAATATTAGTCACTAACAGGAAGGCAATAATGAAAGCTGCCCCCAGGATTATTTTGCTACCTAAGTCACGAAACAAGAAGTAAAGCAACACCGACAAAAGTGCTCCGATGACACCGCCGCCCTGCTGGGCAAGGCCAACCTGCAAGCTGGCTCTAAAAATGCCGTTATCCAGCACTAACTCAACCTTTTGTGCCATACTCGCTAAGTGGGCGTAGACTAGAAGAATCAGAAAAAAAAGCAAAATACCCCCCATTCTCTGCTTCAGTTTCGGTATCTTCCAGGGCAAAATCGACTGGATGCCATTCGCTACCAAAATAACGGGAACAAGAAGAGCCATCTCTCCGGTAAGCATCCGTAAGACATTATTAAAAAAGCTGCCAACTTCACCCGTCTGCCGCGGAAGCAACAATGCGGTAAACCCCAGCACAGCCAAGGACAGAATAAAAACAGCCTTAATCTGCTGCCTCATATCATCTCTTATCTCATGCGCAGCCATAAAACACCCCGGATCTTCTTTCATTCCCAAAAACCGGTAAGCTTAAAAATAATGGTGGCAGTACCGACAAACCAACAATAATATGCGAAAAAATTAAACCTGCCGGCTCTTAATAATTTGACAAACAATTTAATTGCAAAGATACCGGTAATGAAGGCAGCAATAGTTCCGTAGATTATTCCGCTAGAAATACCCGAAAAACCCACTGCCCTCAGTTCACTCAGCTCTAACAGGGTGGCACCGAGAATCACCGGTATTGTTACTAAGAAAGAAAAGCGGACGGCTGTCTCCCTATCCATGCCACACCAAAGGGCGGCTGTGATCGTAAATCCGGAGCGAGACAAGCCGGGTATAATAGCCAATCCCTGCGCCACGCTGACAATGAGCGCGTCGGTTGCACTGATCGTTTGTTCATTTTTCACTCCAGGCTTAAGATAGGGAATGAAATACAAGATGCACCCGGTTATCAACAACATAAACCCTGTTTTAAGTGTAGATTCATAAAAACTAATAAACAGATCTCTAAATAAGAATCCTATCAAGCCAGTGGGAATTATCCCTAATAACAACATGAAAGCAAAATGACGTTCCTGTTTTTCCCGGGTAAAGCGGGTAGCAATCCTTACGATATCTGACCCGAATATCCACAGCACCGATAACAGTGTCCCAAAATGAACCATCACTTCAAACAATATTCCAAACTGTTTAACATTGAGCAAGTCCTGTGCTATCACAAGGTGTGCCGAGCTGGACACCGGTAAAAACTCAGTGATGCCTTGCAAGATCCCTAGTAAAATCCCTTCTAAGTTGCCCATTAGTGCCTCCGTTAATTTTTTTTAAAACCATTTTTCTATGATTTCGCCGAACTTAACTAATATCCTCCTTTTCGCAGTATTTTCCGGCATGATCAGACTTTCGATCAGCAACTGGAAAGGCGCAAGAAAAATTAATAACAAAACGGCGCTACCTAAATCTCATATCCCCTGAAAACAGAAATTTCCAATTTGATATTTAATTTCAATACCATAAAAAAAA
>QLUI01000178.1 GCA_018725345.1 Bacillota bacterium
ATGACCTTTGGCTTGCCATGCTCAATAAAGGCAGCCACCGAGTTGGTAGTCCCCAAATCAATTCCAATGACTTTAGCCATGAGCTATCTATATCCAGCCTTGAGGGGTGCTGATTCCCGCTTTCTCAGGGACTTTATTACCGCAGGAGGGACAATAGGTGTAATGGACATAGAATCGCCACCCCACTCTACAATGGGGGCATTCAATCTCCCAGGGCTCGCCACACTCAGGACAAAAGGCATACCTCCCCTGGGTAGCGGCTCGGCACTTAGGGCAGAGAAACGGACCTGTTCCTCTTGGCATTACCTCTTTCTCTTTTTCTGCCATTTCTACCACTCCTTTCCCCGCCTTCGCGGGGACAAGCTTCGCGGGGACAAGTCTTGAATTTCCACTCCTTTATTCATATTTTGTCGCATCGCCGCGGGTGCGGAGGCCACCACGGTCAAACTTAACCATGTTTCCCTCCTCATCAAGCAGGACATCATAACTGGCGAGCAAATCCATGCGGTCAGGGATAGCCTTTCTTTCCAGCATCTCCAGCAAGATGTGCCATCCTTTCTCATCTTTAGAAACCGCGGTTACACTGGATGGCTGCTTTTCAGTTAAATCGCTTAGTTGCTTCTTAGCCCTGTCTACTGCCTCTGCTGCTGTTAGAGCCATTCTTATTCACCTCCTTTCCCTTTTAGACTTTTCGCCTCAGTCTGGGGCTTATCCAACCACAGACAGAACAGCCCTCCTTTAGAAGCTTCTCCCGGGGCGCCTTTTCTCCACACTGGGGGCAGGATTCCCAATCCTCGGGCAGGGGCTCGCTTCGCTGCCTGATGACATCACTAAGGGCATCCTCCCAGTCCTTCATCTCCACCGGTATCCCTGAGAAGCAGGCTACCTTGTTACCTGCCTCATTTTTATACAGCACGTCGAGGACTTGCTTCTTCTTCAGCATGCCCCCCTGGTCTTTTAGCTGGATGGTGGCATGGACGAGACTGTCATGGCGTGTCTCCCAGGCTACCCTGCCATCAAAGTTATAATACCAGTAGAGTCTTTTGTTGGTTAGATACAGGTGCCCTGGCTTCCACTGATCGCTGGTAGTTCTTCCTGGTGACGGCAGGGTCATAAGATGCCACATCTTGCCGCAGCGGGTAACCCCCTCGCCAGGGGTCAAGACCTTAGCGGCATCTTCATCAACCGGAGGGATAGTCGGCTTTTCTTCCAGCTTCAGCTCTAGAGCTTCCATTCTTTTCTCAATAGCTTCTTTTACCACCGAAGCATCGGTGGGGTGGAGTTGGGCCACCTCGCCATCCTTGAGTAATAGATAAAGATAGTCTGTTTCCTTCTTGGCGATATTCATCTTTCTTTCCACCGCCAGCCCTTTTATTAGCTGGTAGGGAGCCTCCATCAATACCTCAGCGGGCTCGGCTCTCCATAGGAGAACCCTTCTATCAGTAACATAGAGGTGCCCCGGTCTCCAGTTACGGTAGATGCCCCGGCTATACCAGTGCGAGCCAAACATCTTCACCAGAACCTCTTCCCCGTCTACCAAAAATCCCCTTACCTTCCGAGATTTCTCCCGCTCCTTTCGAGCCCAATCGCGGGTCTTCTCATCCCAGTCGGTCAGCACGCCATACTTCAGCATGGTCTCCATCCCGGCCAGCGCTGCCCTCAAGTTGACGCCAAGAAGGGGAACTCCAGCCAGAGAAATAAGCAGGTCGAGATTGAGTACCAGCCCCTTGTCCAGAATCCGCTCTAAAAGGTCGGTTACACCGCAGTCTGTTGCCGCCGTGGGTTGCAATCCCATTTACATTTCTATCCTTTTGGTAATTGGTCATTGGAAGGTGGGGGGTGGGGAACTATCAACTATCAACCATCAACCAATCAAAGCAAGGGTTATCCTATCCTTGATTGCCTTTTGCCAGCCCACTGGTGACCTCAGGGCGATATATGCTACCCTGACACTGCTGCCGGGGCTGGCTCGATAAGATAGGCAAAGCTGCCGGGTATGTTGCAGAATCCATTTCCTCATCTCCAGCCTGACGTCTACTATGTCCTCAAGGAAGGTGGCAAACTGGATTCTCCTCCCCTGGCGCTCAAAGAGCACCCTTTGGTCGGTGAGATGGAGATTCCCCGGTTGCCACCGGACACCACGGGTGCCAATATCAATAGCCCCCGGGGTGGACATAATAATTTGCTCATCCTGGCGCAAAAAGTCTTTCATCTTTCCCCCTTAAACGAAGCTGTAGATAGCCCAGGGTCCGGTGAAGCGGACAGAGAAGCCGTCCATATTGTCAATTCTCTCCAGCTCGTTACCCAGGTCTTCAACCTTCTCCTTTAATACCAGGCAGGATAGATTCATGAGCATTGTCCTGTCTTTGTCTTGTTTGACCTTCTCTACCTTGATATCGTCAACCTGATTTTTAATCGCCCCGTAAAAGTCCTTAAAGTATTTCTCCGCCCTTTTCTCCGTCTCTTCTTTTACTGCTTTTTCTACCTTCTGCTTAAACATGTAAGCCATTCCCGGCTTTTGGCTTGCCATCTCCTCTTTCAGCTTCTGAACCTCCTCGCTCTCCCGGACAATGACCTCACCCATAACCCTGGGGTCATAGAATATCTGCACACCGAACTCCTGCTTCCCTCTGACCTTGTCCATCTTCTCCCTGAGATTTTCAAAGTCATCCTTAAGCCAGTCCTTCACTACTTGTTTGGGGTCAGCTTTATCTTCGCCCCTAATTATGGTATCAAAGCCCAGGGGGAGCACGGTGCCAAGCTTTTCCATAGCGGCATCAAGAACCTTTTGATGGGTCTGCACCCAGCCCTTAACTACCTCTTGATCCGCTGCCTCATAGGGCTCAGTGGGGCAGTTATGAACTACAGCGCATAACCCTTTATAGGGGATGGTATAGACCTCGCTATCCTCGATGCCGATATTCCCCAGGCTGACCGATACCCCGGAATCAGCAATGCAGTAGGCATACCTTCCATCCCCGTCACCGCTGACCTTGATTTCCTCCAGGGCTGGCTCTTCTTCAATGGGTAGCTCTTCTTCAGGGAAAGCAGGGCTAACTTCGGTTGGCTCTTCTTCAATAGGTAGCTCTTCTTCAGGGAAAGCAGGGGCAGCCTGTGAAATTTCCTCAACTATACTGGCTTCCGGGGCTGGTGGCATCTCCTGGGTCAGCATTTCCTCCATTGCCTCGGAGATAGAATCGCGAATAGCTGCCCTGAGCTGGGGGAGAAGGTTAGCCCTCACTATTTCCCCCACCACAGCCTTTGTCTCGGCAGCTATTTTATCTACCTCCTGCCTTACTATCTGCTCTATTACATTTCTTGCCTTTGAATCCCTCTCCATGGCCAGTCCTCTCTTTCCCCTATCTGGGGGGGGCGGGGAACTATCAACCATCAACCATCAACTATTTATCACACCCCCTGCTTTTCAGCTTCCTTCCTCCATCTTTCCGGGTTTACCATTCTATCCACGACCTCCTCCACTATCTCATCCAGGCCGTCCCTCACCGCCTGCACCGACTCGGTGATGCCCTGCTCCTCTTTTATCTCCTCTATAGCCACATCAAGGTCAAGCATGGCTTCTCCCAACCGCTCACATTCCTCACCGGTCAGGCTGCCGCCTTCCATTCTCCTGAATGCCTGAATCCTGAGGGCATCCCTGATTATCTCCACCAGGGCGATAACCAGCCCTAAAACGCCGTGCTTTAGATTATCCTCATCGATATCAAGCATACTCAGCTCTCTTTTTCCAGCTCAATTTCCAGGACGCCGTTTTTATAAGATGTCTCAGGTGCCCCTTTAACCAGGCAGGGCAAAGTCACTTCCTGGTAATATTTGCGGTAAGGAGTATCGGCTGATATAGTCAGGCTATCCTCTTTAAGCTCGACCTTTATATCCTTTTCCTCTACCCCAGGGAGTTCCGCAATTATCCTCAGGTGCTCATCCTCCTCAAAGATATCCACTAAGATTTCCTTTTCTACCTTCTCTTTAGCAGGCTGGGGACTTGCTGCCCTCTCCCTTACGGTCTTTCGTTTTTCCGCCTTTACCTCAAAAGAGGGCTCTTCTCTATCTGAAGCCAGAGTCCTGGTGGAAAAATCTCTATCAACGCGGAGTGAACCCAGTCCTAGCGAAATGCCCCTCTCAGAGCGGAGCGGACTTCTCCCTGGTATAGACTCTCTTTTAGGCATGGTCGTCCTTCCCGGTGTTCCTCCCTCTACCCTTTTAAGCGGTGTTTCCCTGAACCTCTTATCAACCTCCTTGTTGATAGCATCCAGCCTCTCCTGAAAAGCCTCCGAATCCTCCAATCCTTCAAGCATCTTACCCAGTCCGGGTATGACACCGCCCAATCCTCGGAGCACGCCACCAGCTACCCCACCACGGGGGGTTTCAGGGGGTCTCCCCCTGATGCTTCCCTGCTGCTCCTCCAGCTTCTTTATCTTCTCCTCAAGCTCTCTTATCTTCTCTTCTCGTTTCTTCTTTTCAGCCATAGCACTTACCTCCGTTCAAGGATTAAGCTTTAAGCTTTAAGGATTAAGT
>QLUI01000179.1 GCA_018725345.1 Bacillota bacterium
TCGTGTTATTGAAAAACATAGTTATTTATGCATAATGCGAATAATTATAGCGGTTCAAAATGATAATCCTTCTGATAATGAGGTTGCTGCCTAGATGTACTGATTAGAACTTTTGACTGTCAAGAAAGCTAGTTGAAATCGTTAAATCTGAACACCCTCACGTCTAATCGTTAAAACTAACCACGCCGCCTATGTTTTATTTTTTCACTTCATTCCCAGTCAAGCGATCAACAGATGAAATCAAGCGAGTCATAATCAATATGAGTGCCTATCTTTTAACGATTACTCCAACCTTTCAACGATTTGCCCGAAAAATGCACACTCCTGCCTATCCTTCAACGATTTCCTTATAAATACTGCTTAACAGAACTGAATTAAATCCTGTCATCTCTGAAAAATCACTTTGCAAACTACCCCAAAACATAAAAGCCGCTCCGCTATTACGCAGGAACGGCTTCATTGCTGGACTTTCAGCACAAAACAAAAACCCACCTATCAGACAAACATAGTTTATCAATAGATGGTAGATTATCTGGTGGAGGCGAGGGGAGTCGAACCCCTGTCCGAAGGCAAACCAGCAAAAGCTTCTACGAGTGTAGCCTCAGGTTTGATTTCGCTTAAAGGGCTCCCTAAGGCCGGATACCTTTAAGCTAGCACAGTTTTGATTCCCGGTTTTTTTGGTTCTGCCAACCGTAAAACCGGTAGCCTGATTAGTCGATGCCCAAAACTAGCGCCTACAGGCTCGGAACTAGCGGACACGCTGCTAATTAAGCAGCGAGAGCGTAATTATCGTTGGCGTTTAAGCCTTTTCCACGTTGTTAACCGGGTCATGGGCCCGGACTCGCGACTCTCACCCATCCGACCTCCGTCGAATCCAAAACGCCCCCAGATTATTGATACTGCCGATCCTTGAATACTCTTTCAACTTCTCGTTTTGCTTCTTTAGCCGCTATGGCGTCCCGTTTATCGTATTCCTTTTTGCCGCGTGCTAAGGCGATTTCAACCTTGATAAAACCTTTTTTTGCATACAGCTTGAGCGGAATAAGTGTGCAACCTTTTTCCCTGGTTAGACCGATAAGACGATTGATTTCACGGCGATTCATGAGAATTTTTCGTTTACGGAGAGGATCATGGTTAAAACGATTACCTTGCTCGTAGGGGCTAACATGCATGTTGAGGATAAACACTTCACTGTTTTCAACTCGAGCATAACTATCTTTTAGGTTCGCTTTGCCTGAACGAATAGATTTTACTTCTGTTCCGGTAAGCACCATGCCCGCTTCATACTTTTCGTCGATGTGATAATCATGAAATGCTTTTCGGTTTTTAGCAAACACCTTTTCTTCCATACAAACCTCTTCCGCCAAAGAACCCTATTTGCACTTAACAAATAGACCCAGCCATTTCTCTCCGTATTCATTATAACATTTGTCGTATTTTTCGTCAACTCAGGGCTTTTGCTTCCAGGACTGACGCATGAAAAATGCTCACACCCTGTTATCTTACGACACTTTCACAGGAAAATATTGCGAAAATATATTTCGTTTCAGACCCTACAAGCATTGCTATGCCTGCACTTTAAAAGTCATGCGTCAGCTCTGCCAGCTGCAGCAAGTGATTGACTATCTGCAAGCAGAGATGATATAATTATCACAATTTAGTGAATTTTTTAATCTGGGAGGCAAAGCTACATGGCAGAAATTCAACTTTTTGTTGACGGTCGGGAACTTACTGTCGGAGACAGTAAGACTATCCTCGAGGCGGCCACGGAAAACAGAGTTTATATTCCCCCATCTTTGTCATCACTCTGACTTGAACCCTGTAGGAATCTGCAGGGTTTGCCTTGTTGAGGCCGATGGTGTTTTGATGCCGTCTTGTCGTGCTCCGGTCGCTGCAGGAATGGTAGTAAAGACGGGCGGCGACTTGGTAAATAATGCGCGACGCTTGGCGGTGGAACTTTTGGTGGTAAACCACCACGATGACTGCCTAGCCTGTGGTAAAAACAATGACTGCAAACTGCAAGAAGTAGCGCGTTTCGTCGGTATTGACAAGGAACGTCTAAAGAGATTAAGCTCACGAGAACTGCGACCGGCAGATGATTCCCATCCTTTGATTATCAGAGATTACAATAAGTGTGTACTGTGCGGGATCTGTGTGCGAACATGCAACGAAATACCCTGCGTAGATGCAATTGACTTCTCGTTCCGCGGTTATGACACGAAAATAAGCACTCTTAGCGATAAACCTTTGCAAGAATCTAAATGCGTATCGTGTGGCGAATGTCTGGTTCGTTGTCCTGTGGGAGCACTGCTGCCAAAAAACGGGGCACAGCCTGCTTACGAAGTTAAAACAGTTTACAGTTATTGTGGTTGTGGCTACGGGATACATCTTGGTGTCCGTGACGGCAAAGTCACCAGGGTACGCGGCAACCAGAAAAGTCCTGTAAATCATGGGGAGCTTTGCGTCAAAGGACGCTTCGGCTATTCGTACATCAATCATCCCGACCGCTTGACTACACCACTGATTAAACGCAACGGCAAGTTTGAAGAAGCTTCCTGGGATGAGGCGCTCGAGCTGGTAGCGGAAAAGTTTCTGGAAGTTCAGGAAAAATACGGACCAGAATCCTTGGGAGGGCTTAGTTCATCGCCCCACCTACCCAATGACTAGAACAACTTGCGAAATCAATCCGTACCATGGAGACCTGGTTATTGCCCATGAAAAATATGATGTTGTGATCTTTTATGGGGTAGACTGCCCATATGCTGATGTAGCATTGAAAATTATTGACCAGGGGACTAAATGCTATACAATTGCCCTGTGCGGAAAGATTGGACATATTGATGCCTCAATCACTCTGCGCGATAGCAGTTTAGATCGTCTCAAAAAAATGGCGGAAATGTTTCGCAAGCATAAGCAGGGGAAATAAAAAACTAATCTAGATCTATTCAAAGGGAGGAATTTTCGATGCCCACATCTCCTGAAACATCTGAGCAGAAAATCGAGCATATTTTTTCACGCTTTAAAGGTGAACGCAAAGAGTTAATCCCTATTTTCCAAACAGTCCAAGAAATGTTTGGTTATCTCCAAGAAGATGCATTAAAGGAGGTAGCTAAATTTACCTCAGCCTCAGAAAGCCAAGCATGCAGCACGGCGACATTCTACGCTCAATTCCACTTCAAGAGGCGCGGCAAGCACAATATAAAGGTATGTTGCGGCACGGCCTGCCATGTGAGGGGTGCTACACCTCTGCTGGAGGCCTTTGAGCGTGAGCTGGGCATTGAATGCGATGCTACAACAGATGATTTCGAGTTCAACCTGGAAAGGGTGGCTTGCGTCGGTTCGTGTGCCTTGGCACCCGTTGTGATGGTTGATGATAACGTATTTGGACTAATGGAAACAAAGAGGGTCAGTGAATGCCTTGTGCCAAAAGGAGTTGACAACGAATGAGTGCAAAGCAGTTCTTAACCCGGATAGACACACCGTCAAAGCTTACCGAAACAAAAGAAATCTGCCAAGCTGCCTTTGCCAGACAGAAATCAAGATTTTTAGTATGTGCCGGCACAGGATGTGTAGCCATGGGATCTTTGCAGGTTTTGACGGAGTTTAAACGTCTAATCGCAGAGCGTAGCTTGAACGTTGATGTTGAGTTGCTATTTGAAGGACATGAGGCAAAGACTGCCGTTGCTTTTAGCGGTTGTCACGGTTTTTGTGAAAAAGGGCCGCTTGTTCGTTTTGAACCTCAAGGCATCCTTTACACTGAAGTTAAGAAAACTGACGTCGCTGAGATTCTGGAAGCTGCTCTGGAAAACGACGCAGTTGTAGAGCGTCTTCTGTATCAAGACCAAGACGGCAACCGGTGTCTTACAGAGCACGATGTGCCATTTTACAGGGGACAGCAAAGAATAGCGCTTGAGCGATGCGGTTCGATCAACCCTGAAGAGATCAGAGAATACTTTGCTCAAGGTGGCTATCAAGCTTTAGCTAAAGTACTGTCGACATATACGCCAGAACAGGTCATCGAAGAAGTTGATAGCTCTGGCTTGCGTGGTCGTGGCGGCGCCGGCTTTCCTACTGCAAAAAAGTGGTCTTTCTGTCGTGCAACATCTGGAGATCCTAAATATATGATTTGCAACTGTGACGAGGGTGACCCGGGGGCATTTATGGATCGTTCGGTGTTGGAAGCAGACCCACATGCCGTCCTTGAGGGGATGGCTATAGCTGCTTATGCCATTGGCGCCACAAAAGGTTATCTTTATGTGCGCGCTGAATATCCCCTGGCGATTTCCCGTTTGCAAAAAGCCATGGACCAAGCGCGACAGTGGGGAATACTCGGTGAAAATATTATGAGTAGCGGGTTTAACCTTAATCTGGAAATTTTCCATGGAGCAGGCGCATTTGTCTGCGGTGAAGAAACTGCGCTTATTGCCTCTATTGAAGGATGGCGTGGCTTCCCACGTATCCGCCCTCCTTTTCCGTCCACCAAGGGATTATTTGGCAAACCTACTGTC
>QLUI01000018.1 GCA_018725345.1 Bacillota bacterium
AGGTACTATGGATTACTGTAAAAACCCGCAGGAAATTGAAGAAAAAAGCATGGCAATTATCGAAGAAAGGCTGGCGGGCTTTCACTTTGATTTGCCGCAAAAACCGGTTATTAAACGAGTTGTGCATACTACAGGTGATATTTCTTTTGCTGAAATTACAATCTTTAGCCATAGTGCATTAACTGATGGGGTGGCAGCGCTGGCTGCAGGTGCGCCAGTTTACTGTGACGTGGAAATGGCCCGCTCCGGGATTAATCGGCAAGCGGCTACTGCTTTAGGTTTGCGGCCTACCTGTCTGATTCATGAGCCGTCGGTGGTATCAGAAGCTAAAGCGTTGGGGACAACTCGGGCGGCTGTTGCCATGAGCAAGGCATTAGAAGTCCATCCTCGAGGAGCTGTTTTTCTGATTGGCAATGCACCCACCGCTTTGTTTGTTCTGCTTGAGGCGGTAAAAGCTGGCAAAGCAGAACCGGCTCTTCTGATCGGGACACCGGTAGGTTTTGTGGGTGCGGCTGAATCTAAGGAATGGCTCACCGAATTTCATTTTCCCTGGATTACCGTACAAGGCGAAAAAGGTGGCAGCACTGTAGCTGCAGCCATGATGAATGCTTTGCTGGCAATGGCCTTAGTGGCTGGGAGGGGAGAAGGAGGAACAGGCAGATGAAACGAATTTTGATAGCGGGGACACATAGTGGTGTAGGCAAGACCATGTTGACGGCAGGCTTGATCTTTGCTCTGCGCCGTCGCGGGCAGCATGTTGTGCCATTTAAGGTTGGCCCTGATTATATAGACCCCGGCTTTCATGCTGCAGCAGCCGGTGTTCCAGCCAGCAATCTGGACAGTTGGATGTTGCCGCCGGATCAGGTTTTGGAGATTCTCCATCGCCGCGTGCCGGCAGATGCTATTGCGGTGATTGAGGGTGCGATGGGTTTATATGACGGCCGCATTGGTCAAGGCGAGATTGGGAGTTCAGCACATGTGGCTAAACTTACCAAAACACCTGTGCTACTGGTAGCTAGCGGAGCTAAAATGGCCAGAAGCGCCGCAGCACTGGTTGGTGGATATCTTCAATTTGACCAGGATGTGCCATTTGTAGGGATTGTTTTTAACCAGCTCTCCGGCGAGAGTCATTTTCATCTTTTAGAGGAGGCTGTGAGGAGTTATCTGTCTTTGCCGGTCTTTGGCTATTTAGCTAAAGATAACCGCGTCACAGTACCCGAGAGGCATCTGGGGCTCTTGCCGGCCGCAGAAAATCGCGACTTAAAAGAACTGGTTACGCTTTTGGCAGACTTGGTGGAAGAAAAGATAGATGTAAATGCTGTATTGGCGGCAGCATCTGCCGCCGGGCCATTACCGGAACCAACTCGGAAAATTTTCCCTGTCAAGGGCGAGCGACTTAGTTGTCGTATTGCTATAGCCCGCGACGCCGCCTTCAGTTTTTACTATGCGGAAAATCTTGAACTGCTGAGCTGTTTTGGTGCGGAGCTTGTTTTTTTCTCGCCGTTGCATGATAGCAAACTGCCGGAGGAGAGTCACGGTATTCTGTTGGGTGGAGGTTTTCCCGAAATCTTTGCTGCGAAACTGGCGCAAAACGGAGCCATTCGGCAGGCAGTTAAAGAGGCAGCCATCGCAGGTGTGCCAATTTATGCTGAGTGTGGTGGTTATATGTATTTAGCGCAGGAATTGCAGGATTCTATGGGACAGGTTTGGCCTATGGCAGGTGTTTTCCCAGGCCGTGCTGTTATGAGGGAAAAACGTAGAGCGCTAGGTTATGTGGAAGTGACCGGTCTGGCGGAAAACTTTCTGCTGCCAGAAAATGAGACGTGCCGTGGTCATGAATTTCACTGGTCAGAGATGGAGCAGACTTCAACTCCAGTATTGTTCCGTAAGCTGCCGCAGGGGGAAATGAGCGGGGAACGCTTTGCCAACTGCCAAGGCTCCTATTTTCATTTGCATTTTTTAAGTAATCCCGGGATGGCGCGCCGCTTCATAACTGCTTGTGCAAACTATGCCAGGCAGGGTGGAAAATGAGATGAAAAAAGCTGAAGAAGGAAAGTTAGTGCTAATTTTGGGCGGTGCTCGCAGCGGCAAAAGTCGCTTAGCGGAAGAGATGGCGCTTTCTTCGGGAGGGAAAACCGTCTATCTTGCTACAGCTACTGTCCATGACGAAGAAATGGCTCACAGGGTAGAGCTCCACAAAAAAAGGCGTCCGTCCGATTGGACTACGCTGGAAGAAGATTGCAACTTGTCAGGAGCGCTGGATAAAATTGCACCGAAAACAGCAACAGTGATTGTGGACTGCCTGACGCTTTGGCTCACCAACATGCTTTTGCCTTATTACAGCGAAGAAGCTACCGCTCTTGAGTTGGAAAGCGTAGAACAGGAAATTAGCATGGCACTGGATCGTTTCTGCCGGGAGGCTAAAGAAAAGCTCTCTAAAACTATTATTGTTGCCAATGAAGTGGGTTGCGGCATTGTGCCGGAATCACCGTTGGGTAGATTTTTTCGTGACGTGGCGGGCAGGGCTAACCAGTTGGTCGCTAAAGAGGCGGACGAAGTATATTTTGCGGTAGCCGGGTATCTGCTGCGTGTCAAGGGAGGGGCTTAGATGCTTATTTTTTTGGCGTTTTTGTTGGATGTCCTCATAGGAGATCCCCGCTGGCTTCCCCACCCGGTTGTCTTGTTCGGTAAGCTGATTTCCTTTTTGGAAAAGAGGCTTTATAATGGTAATCACTCGGATCGCAGCCAGCTGCTTAAGGGCGGTTTACTGGTGATGGTGGTCCTGTTTTTAGTTTATAGCTCTTCAATTGGACTGATTAGTATCTTTTCTTTTATTCATCCGTTGGTAGGAGCCGGTCTTACTGTGATGCTATTAGCTGCTGCTTTAGCAACCCGTTCTCTCCAGCAAGCGGCAGAAGATATTTATCTTCCTTTACGGGATGGAAATATATTACAGGCGCGACAGGCAGTATCCATGGTTGTAGGAAGGGACAGCGCACAGCTTGATGAACGGGAGGTTTCCAGAGCAGCGGTTGAGACCGTAGCGGAAAATACTGTGGACGGGGTGACTGCACCATTATTTTATGCATTGCTTGGCGGGGCTCCGTTAGCGTTGCTCTACAAAGCAATCAACACGATGGATTCGATGCTGGGCTATAAAAATGAGCGTTATCTCTGGTTTGGCAGGGCGGCGGCTAAGTTAGACGATGCTGCCAACTGGCTGCCGGCACGCTTAACGGTACCGGTGATGCTCTTGGCTGCCGCAGTACTTCGTTTGCAAGTTAGGGCAGCGTGGACGGCGCTCCGCCGGGATGGGAAAAAACATCCCAGCCCTAACAGTGGTTTAACCGAAGCGCTGGTGGCTGGAGCGCTTGATGTAACTTTAGGAGGCGAAAATCGGTATGGCGGCAAAATCTGCCAAAGAATGTACCTCTGGCAGGAAGGGCGTCCGCCAGAGGCGAATGATGTTAGACAGGCAACAGCATTAATGGTGGTTACCGCTGTGTTTTTTCTGGCAGTGGGATTATTGTTGCAGGCTCTGATTCTAAATCTTTTGTAAAGGTGTGTTAGCGTGAAACACTTCTTCCAAGCGCTCCGGTTTCTCACTGTGTTTCCTTTGGGGAAAGATGAAGATTTGACAGCCGACGACTTGGCCGCCTCGACCATCTACTATCCAGTTGTGGGAGCATTGATCGGACTGCTGCTGTTTGTCTGCTGGCAGTGGGGACGCACTGTTTGGCCAATTTTCCTTGCCTCAGCACTTACGGTGACTTTATGGGTGTGGCTGACGGCCGGTCTGCATCTTGACGGTTTGATGGATACGTTTGACGGGCTGGGTGTGAGGGGAGACATTGAACGTCGTTTAGCGGTAATGCGTGACAGTAGGGTAGGTGCCTTTGGCGTACAAAGCGCCGTATTACTGATTTTCTTAAAAATTGCTGCCGTCTCTGCCCTAGCAGCCAATCCGGCTTACTATCCAGTGCTGATTCTCGCTCCGCTCGCGGGTCGAACGGCAATGCTTGCTTTAATGTCCACCTGTAGCTATGCGCGAGCGGGGGAAGGTCTCGGCCGTGTTTTTGTGGTGGGAGCAGGCAGGTGGCATTTGGCGGCAGCAGTCCTTTTTTTTATTTTTCTTGGCCTGCTGGTCGTTGGCACTTCCATCTTGCTGCTCTTTTTACTGCAGGCGGTAATACTTTTCCTGCTTCGAAACTTTTTCTTGAATAACTTTGGTGGTGCCACCGGGGATCTACTGGGGGCTGCGTGTGAACTGCACGAGTTATCAGTCTTGATTTTAATGCCGTTTATCTTGCTGTGATTATAGCCGAGCAATCAGTTGCTTATCGAAATATTTCTTTAAATTGCAGGCAGGTGAAACAAATGGAAAATTCGCAAAGCAAATTGCACCCTTTTGGCCATGGCGGTGATCTGCTAGCGGTGCGGACAGAAGGGGAAAATGAAGCGCTTGTCAATGGAGCTAAGAGAATTTTTCGCTTGGCGGAGGGAAAATGAAATTAATTTGGATACGCCATGGTGAGACCGTCTGGAACCGTGAGTTTAGATTGCAGGGGAGCAGTGATGTTGAACTAAGCGCCAAAGGAAGGCGACAAGCAGATTGTCTAGCTGCCCGCTTATCAGACAAGCCTGATAAAATCTTTACTTCGTCTTTAAAACGCGCTCAGACGTTTGCTGAGCCGCTCTCCAGTCGTTTTGGGTTGGTGCCTACTGTTTTGCCTGAACTCCGGGAAATGTCTTTTGGTTTCTGGGAAGGAATGCGTTACGCCGATATGGATCATGAAATGCAGGCTTTATTTGAGAAATGGTATGCAGATCCTATCAATACCTGTCCACCGGGCGGTGAAGCAGGAGCAAGCTTAGCACAAAGGGTGCAAAAAGCAGTAAAAATTATCACGGCGGAAATGGCAGCAACTGAAACTGCCATACTGATTACCCACGGCGGTGTCATTCGTGTAGCGGTTGCTATGCTGATGGGTATGGCACCGGCTGCGGCAGGAAGCATCCAGATCGACACCGGTTCGGTCACGGTATTAGAATATCTGTCCGGTCACTCGCGGCTGCTGCTCTTAAACGACACTTGTCATTTAAGAGCAGAAGATTGCTGAACAATGCAGGAATTTCTTCTAGGGGCGCGAATTATTTTTATAGAAAACGGGAAAAACAGGAACAGGGTAGGAAATCCTCCCATTAATAAAGGAAATTAGCTAATATTACACAATAACAAAAGCGTTGATTCGTTATACCGGAGGGAGAAAAGAGTGCTGAAGCCAGGGTTTGAAAAGCAAATCAATCTGGAAGAATGCAGACGATCTGAAGAAAGGGAGTCTCCTGCTCATAAAATACGTGCCAAAATCCGTTTTGACTATCAAGGAAGAGCGCGGCCTTCCCGTTTTTTCTTCGGCAAAAAAAGTACGGAGGAAGCCGCCACTGAGTTGCGACAGCAACATTCAGCGTTGTGGCGCAATGTCCCTGTGCAGGGTGTCCTGATTGAGGATCTGGAAATGGGCGAAATTTATTTTGTCTTTGACGACGAAGTGGGTGCTGAAGTGGCTTATGCCCCCCTGGAGTTGGAAGTATGGGCGGATTCCCTTCGTTATCTGGTGCGTTTTGCCGTTAGGGAAGAATTTCGTCGCCTAAGGATTATGGAGCCTACGCAAATTTCCTTGTCGATGCAGGATATGGAGCAGGTCTTTTTTGAAGTCCATGATCAAGCAAAAACACAGGTAATGCTAAAGGCAAGAAAATATCAAGATTGACTGGCGGCGCAAGCCGCTTCTTTGTTGCATAGGAAATTGTCTGCCTTCGCCCTCACCTAAGTCTGCTCTATGCTCAACCCTTTCCCTAATCCCTCACCCTAACCCTCTCCCAAAGGGAGAGGGTTAGGAGATTGAAGTGGGAGAAGGTGGAGCGCAGCGGGGGTGAGGGGATAAGAATGAAAAGGGGGAGTTTCTCTGCGGGTAATTGTGATTGGCGGTGGTCCTGCCGGAATGATGGCCGCCGGACAGGCGGCTGCAGCAGGTGCCTCGGTGACTCTGTTGGAACGGAATGAACGTCTGGGCAAAAAATTAGCGATTACAGGCAAGGGACGTGGCAACGTGACAAACGCTGCCGACATAGGCGATTTTATTCAGCAGTTTCCTGGTAACGGTTCTTTTTTATACGCTGCATTTTACCGCTTCACTAATGAGGATGTACGGAATTTTTTTTTGGAACAAGGAGTACCTACTGCGGTGGAAAGAGGAGGCAGGGTGTTCCCTCAGTCGCAAAGAGCGGCTGATTTGGTTGAGGCCATGAAGCGTTTTTTAAATCTTAAAAATGTTCGGGTACAGCTTGCTCGGCGAGTCACGGCTATTTTGACAAGCGAAAACCGAGTTTCCGGCATAAGTTGCGGCGATGAGCAAATCCCGGCCGATGCGGTGGTGTTGGCTACTGGCGGGGCATCATATCCGGCCACCGGTTCGAGCGGTGACGGTTATCTGCTGGCAAAAAAGCTGGGCCATACCATTGTTTCGCCGCGGGCTGCCCTTGTACCGTTGGAGACGGCGGAAGCATGGGGCAGAGAGCTGGTAGGCCTATCTTTGAAAAATGTGACTGCTCGTGTTAAGGTAAACGGCAAGATCATTGCAGAAGAATTTGGGGAAATGTTATTTACTCATTATGGCTTGAGCGGACCTATTATTCTTACTCTGAGCCGCGTGGTCGTACGAGCTTTGGAACAAAAACAACAACCTTCTGTCCTGATAAATCTGAAGGCGGCTCTGACGCAGGAACAACTAGATGCGCGCTTGCTGCGGGATTTTGAAAAGTATGCGCGTAAACAGTTTAAAAACAGTTTGGTTGATTTGCTCCCCCAGAGGTTGATTGTTCCGGTAATGGCTCTCGCTGGAATACCGCCTGAGTTGCCTGTTCACCAGGTCAGCAAAACACAACGCACAGCACTGCTGGAGGTGCTGACCTGCCTGCCGCTGACCGTAACGGGAAAGCGTCCGCTCCGGGAGGCGATTGTGACTGCAGGCGGTGTGTCTCTCAAAGAGGTAAATCCTGCCACCATGGGATCGAAACTGATAGAAGGACTATACTTCGCAGGGGAGTTGCTAGATGTGGACGGTAATACCGGCGGCTATAATCTGCAAGCCGCATTTTCGACCGGATTTTTAGCCGGAAGCTCTGTTGCCGGAAAGGAATAAAATTACTAGGCTCTGGCATACTCTTCTTTAAAAGGGGGGGCGAGCCTATGGATTTTGAGCAATGGTTCAAAGAACGGACAAGTCGTTTTGAACGTTTTTTGCTGGTCACTGTGGGGGCAATGCTTGTGGTTTTGTTGGTGAGCCAAGCATTATTAACTCAACCTGTTTTTAGGCAGATTTTTAGCTTAGTGGAGCGCCTTGAAGGAAATGCGTATACTCCGGCAGCACCGAGCAAGCCGCCCGCAATCTCCACGCAGCTCGATCGTAAACTCCGTCAGCTAACCTTACAAGTAGTCTCCGGAGATGCTTCAGGTTTGCAGATTCGGGTAAACGGTAAAACAGCTGCCGTGTTTTCACAAAGCGGTTCTGTAATGGTTGAAGTCCAAAATGGAGATGATTTGGAAGTTTACGGGACAGAAGTCAGCCAAATTGCAGAAATAAAGGTAACAGAAGTTTCTGAGGGCTTGATTTCGCCGGCGCGCGGGAAAACTGTAACATATTTTGGGCGACCAGAGACAACCAGCTGGGTTGTTGCAGAGGAGAGACGCTGAAAAAGCTTGCATAATAGCTGATTTTCAGCTATTATTTATCTAAAAGATTTAAGATGTAAAAGTGGCAGTTTGTGGGAGGACGTTCGTGTGGGTGCTAGTGTGGTCAGGGGGATTCGAGGGGCTATCAATGTCTCGCAAAATAGCAAGTCAGAAATTATTCAAGCGACAACAGAACTGCTCACTAAGATGGCGGAGGAAAACAATTTAAAAGAAGGAGCCATTGCCAGCATTTTTTTTACTCTGACTCCGGATTTGAATGCTGCTTTTCCTGCAGCCGCCGCAAGAGAATTAGGATGGAATGATGTGCCACTGCTAGGAGCCGTGGAAGTTGACGTGCCCGAAGCACTGGCTTTTTGTATTCGTGTTTTAATGCTGGTTAACACAGATTTTGCGCAAAACGAGGTTAAGCATGTATATTTGAGGGAAGCCCGCTCGCTTAGGGTTGATCTCGTCAACGATAACACCTAGGTGTTGTCGTTGTTATTGAGTTTTGTGGAAGGAGCTGGCATATGAAACCAAGCATCGCCATCGACGGACCTGCTGGCGCCGGGAAGAGTACTGTGGCTCGGGAAGCGGCAGCGCGCCTTGGTTTAACTTATCTGGATACTGGTGCAATGTATAGAGCCATAACACTGGCTGCTCTGCGCAGAGGCACTGATATCCATGACGCGAAGTCTTTGGATGCTTTGACAAAAGCAGTGGATCTTGATATTCAAAATGACAGTTCTGGTCAAAATATCATCTTTTTGGACGGCGAAAATGTTACTGAGGAAATCCGTTTGCCGGTTATAAATCGTAATGTTTCATTTGTAGCCCGCTGTCCGCAGGTGCGAGAGATCTTGGTTGATAAGCAGCGGCAAATCGGTAGTCGCGGCGGTGTCGTAATGGACGGGAGAGACATTGGCACCAAAGTCATGCCGTTTGCTGAGTTTAAATTCTTTCTAAACGCTTCATTGGCAGAACGTTCTCGCCGTCGCATGGCAGAGTTGTCTGCTAAAGGCGAAGAGTTTGAGCTGGAACAGATGATGAAGGAAATCGCCGCTCGGGATAAAATAGATTCAGAACGGGTAGTGGCACCGCTACGGTCTGCCGAAGATGCTGTTTGCCTTGACACTACATTAATGACGATTGAAGCTGTGGTGGATGCCATTGTAAGGGCGGTTCGAGGAGAAGAGTAGAACGGGGAGTGGTTGCGTGTTTTACTGGATTATGCGTAAGATCTTCATTTTTATATTTAAATTCCTCTTTCGTTGGGAGATTGCGGGACGAGAGCATCTGCCAAGGGAAGGGGGCTGTATTCTCTGCTCAAACCATTTTTCTTGGTGGGATCCGCCCTTAGTCGGTTGTCTGACAAAGCGAATCGTCCATTTTATGTCAAAGGAAGAAATGTTTCAGGGTCCTGTATTTAGCAAAGTTATGCCTTTGCTTCACGCTTTTCCGGTTAGAAGAAACAGCGCAGACCGCAGGGCGATCAGAAGAGCACTGGAAATCTTAAAGAGTGGTGAGGTTCTGGGGATTTTTCCGGAAGGAACACGCAGTCGCACCGATGAATTGTTAGTGCCTCATTCCGGCGTAGCTCTGATTGCCATTAAAAGCGAGGTGCCTGTGATTCCCATTGCAATTATAGGTTCATTTAAGATATTACGCCGAATTAAAGTGCGTATCGGTGCACCAATCTCTTTTCCGGAGTATTATGGTCTAAAAAATAAGGCAGAAAAGCTGGAGGAAGTGGCGGGCAAAATAATGCAGGAGATTGACCGGTTACGGAAGAAAGGATAAAATGGTTGAGGTGAGTTAGCTGAAAATTGTTCTGGCAGAACACGTTGGCTTTTGCAGTGGTGTAGCAAAAGCGGTGGAGCTAGCTGAGAAGGCAGCTCAAAGCGGTACCGTTTACTGCTTAGGAACCTTGGTTCATAATGAACGCTTGCTGACAGAACTTGGCAGGCAGGGCGTGGTCTTCGTAGATGATCTGGCAAAAGTGCCGGACAATGCTACTATACTTATCCGATCCCACGGTGTTAGTCCGGAAATCCTGGAAAAAGCGGAAGCTAGAAAGCTGGCAATAATCGATGCTACATGTGCCTTTGTTAGGAAACTGCAAGTTTTAGTAGCTAGACTTGCTGAAGAAGGCAAACAGATTATTATTCTAGGAGATCGGCATCACCCTGAAGTCATAGGAGTAATGGGTTGGGCGCGCCAGAGCGCTTATGTGCTTGCTGATCCAAGTCAGTTGGCAATGTTGGGTAGCCTTGATCCGGATAGGCCGGTAGCTTTGGTGGCGCAAACCACGCAAAATCAGTCATTGTTAGATGAAGTCGGTGAGAAACTAACAGCGCAGGTTCCGGTGGTTGAAAGATATAATACTATTTGTAAGGCAACGGCTCTGCGGCAGGAAAGTGTTCGTAATCTGGCATGTATTGTGGATGTGATGGTGGTGGTGGGCGGCAAAAACAGCGCCAACACAAAAAAACTGGCAGACGTCTGCAAAGATGCCGGAGTCAGGATAATAGCCGTTACGGAAGCGGCCGAACTAGAGATGAGTCAGTTGCAAGATGCAAGGACAGTAGGGGTTGCCGCCGGTACTTCAACACCCCACTGGACGATAAAGGAGGTCATTGCTAAGATGGAAAATGAAAAAAACAATGAGGAAATCCAGGATGAACAGGTGACTGGAGAAAGCAAGCAAGAACAGGTGCAAGTGGAGGAAATTGCAATGAATCAGGTTGTTTTAGAATTCTCCGTGGGAGATGTGGTAAAGGGCATTGTTGCTTCGGTGTCTGAAGATGAAGTGCTTGTGGATATCGGTTACAAGAGCGAGGGGGTTCTCCCACGCCAAGAAATGATATTAGCTGCAGACCAGGAAATCTCTTCCGTTATCCACTTGGGACAAGAAGTGGAAGTGGTAGTAAAAGCAGTAGATGAACAGGAAGGAAAGATTACTCTTTCCCGTAAAAGCTTAGAACGGAAACAAAAGTGGGCTGATTTGGAGCAGGCCTTCGAAAATGGGACTGTCATTACCGGCCTTGTAAAGGAAGTCGTTAAAGCCGGCATGGTGGTTGATTTAGGCGGTGGATACGAAGGATTTATGCCAGGTTCCTTGGTGGATGTTACTTTTGTTCCCGATTTCAGCGTATTTCATGACGAAAAAATTTCTTTTAAGATTATTGAAGTGCGTCGCGATAAGAAAAGGTTGATTTTGTCCCGCAAACAAGTTTTGGAAGAGGAGGCTGCCGTTCAAAAGAATAAAATCCTTAACTCCTTAAAGCCGGGTCAAGTGATTCGCGGTACAGTAAAGCGCCTTACTAACTTTGGTGCATTTGTGGATGTGGGTGGAATAGACGGTTTGCTCCATGTTTCCGAAATGTCTTGGAGCCGCATTGATAATCCCGGAGAAGTATTGAGTGTTGGTGACGAAATTGATGTTAAGGTAATTGACGTAGTACCGGAAAGGGATCGGATAGGCTTGTCGCTGCGACAAGCGCAGCCTGACCCCTGGGCTAAAATTGCTAGACAGTTCAAGCCCGGCGATGTTACCGAAGGGAAAGTGACTCGGGTCGTAGATTTTGGAGTTTTTGTAGAATTGGCTCCCGGCGTTGAAGGGTTGGTTCATATTTCCCAGTTGGCAAATCACCGCGTAAAACAAGCCTCTGAGGTAGTGCAGCAAGGCCAGATGGTGAAAGTCAAAATTTTGGACATTAATACCGCTGCGAAGAGAGTAAGTCTAAGCATACGTGAAGCAGCGCCACGTCCTAAAAAAGAATACGTAAAAGAAGTGCAGCAGCCTCAGGATACCGGTAACGGCCTTACTTTCGGAGACGTCTTTGGCGACCTGTTTGATTTAAAAAAAGAAAATGAGTAAGGGAAGAATGTTATGTCACGCCAAATCTCACGACAAGAAAGAAAACTGGAACATCTTTGGCATGCTGTCCGCACAGAGCTGACAAGCGCCGACTTTGGTGATGTAAACCTTGTGCATAACTGCCTGCCTGAGGCAAGTTTGGCTGCCGTGGATTTATCTACCGAATTGGTAGGAATCCGGCTTAAGAGGCCGTTTTTTATCAATGCCATTACCGGTGGTGTAGAAGACGCCGAAAATGTCAACCGGGAACTGGCGCTTGCGGCAAAGGAGTGTGAGCTTGCTTTAGCAGTCGGTTCACAGATGGCTGCTGTGGAAATTCCGCTTTATGCAAAAACCTTCCAGGTGGTGCGCGAAATCTATCCTGAGGGCATTGTCTTTGCCAATATCGGTGCTTATGCAGAACTGGAGATGGCGCAAAAAGCAGTGGAAATGATTAGTGCCGATGCTCTGCAAGTCCACTTGAATGTTCCTCAGGAACTGATGATGGCTGAAGGGGATACCGATTTTCGCGGCTATCGGCGCAAGATTGAAAAAATTGTGCGCGCCGTTGATGTGCCTGTAATTATTAAAGAGGTCGGTTTTGGTGTTGCAAAGGAGCAAGCTGCCATTTTTAAAGAAATTGGTGTTCATGCTATTGATGTCGGCGGCAAAGGCGGTACAAATTTTATGGAGATTGAACGAAGGCGTGGTCATATTAAAACAAACCTGGACCTGATGGATTGGGGAATTTCCACCTCCATATCGATCTTGGAAGCAAGAGCAGGCGCTCCCGGCTTGGATATAGTGGCCTCCGGAGGCGTCAACAGCGGTTTGCTTGCCGTTAAGGCACTGGCATTAGGCGCTAATGCTGTGGCTGTGGCCGGCATGGCCGCCAAGATTCTTCTTTCTGAGGGCAGGGAAGCTTTGGTGCTACGCTTAAAGAATTGCCTAAAAGAGTTAAAAATGGTTATGGTTATGATGGGATGCAGTTCCATTGAGGAATTACATCGTACCCCCTTGGTCATCACCGGTAAGACCCGCGAATGGTTGCAGGAGCGGGGCATCAGAATTGATAAAAATTGATAAAAAATGTAACTACTCAGCCTACCAGCTACTAGAAAACAAAAGCAACTAAATTAAACCCCAGGGACGAAGGGGTTACCATCCAACGCTGCCTTAATGGCATCGAGCACGGGGATAGAATTTTTCCTGGCCGTAGATATATACCCCCTAATACGGCAGAACATTTTGGCTCCCTGGTTGCTGCGGAACACCCCGGAGATCTTCTGTTTGACCTTCACCATACGGATATCTCTTTCACCCTGATTATTATCAAAGGGTACGTTAAAGTCGTACATGAAGTCCAGCACTTCTAGTTGATACACGCTTAAGCGA
>QLUI01000180.1 GCA_018725345.1 Bacillota bacterium
TGACTATAAATCATATAAATCAAATAAATACTCTTATTGGTTTAATCCGCTCACTGTCTGCAGCCGCAATTGCCAGTAAAGTCTGCGAGGAATCATAAACACGAAAAAGTTCGCCATCAGAGGTTTTGAAACCAAGCGTAATGGGCATCCCATTTCTAAGACGAGCAGCCTGAATATCATCCACCGTTACCGCTTGTATGTTCGCCAATGCCGTATCCATTGGCAGTAATGCCTTCGTTATACAACCGGTTTCAGCAAGTTGAGCCAGCTCCTCAAAGGTTACAGCGTTTCCTAATAGAAATGGACCAACAGCCGTCCTCAACAAAAATGACATGTGGCCAGTAGAACCTAATTTCTCCGCGATATTACGGCATAACGTCCGTACATAGGTGCCACGAGAGCAGTCAAGCTCAAAAAGAATAAAGTTTTCTCTGATTGCTAACAAATTAATATTGTAGATCTGAATTTCACGCGGCTTCCGCTCCACTACTTCACCGCGCCTAGCCAATTCATACAATCTTTCGCCATCCACACGCACCGCAGAATACATTGGTGGAATTTGGCTTCCCTTACCTAAAAAACCCTTTAACACCAGCTCGACACCGTGAGGTGTAAGAGCTGGAACTGGCTTTGTCAAGACAGGTTGTCCAGCGGCGTCTTCCGTATCTGTAGCTTGACCAAGAGAGAGTTCAGCCCGATATGATTTATCCATTCTCAGCACATATTCACTGACTCTAGTCGCTTTGCCGATACAAATTGGCAATACGCCTGCAGCGCCTGGATCCAAGGTACCGGTATGTCCAACGCGCCTCATCCCGGTGAGGCGGCGCACCAGATTAACCACATCATGAGACGTCATCCCGGGAGGCTTCAAAACATTAATGATTCCGTCCATTTTCTATTTCCTTTACAACAAGGTTCAAAACTTTCTCCACAGCTTCTTGCATGCTCATTTCGAGAAAACATCCGGCGGCCCGAGCGTGACCGCCCCCGCCGAAAATTTCTGCCAGCTTACTTACGTCAATACTATGCGCACGAAAACCGACTTTAACCACACCATCACTTTTCTCTTGAAAAATAAGCCCCACTTCTACACCTTCAATATTTTTTGCGTAATTTACCACACCATCTAAATCCTCGTCCCGTGCTCCACAAAAAATCATCTCTTTTTCTGTCAGAGCAATCCAAGCCACGCTCCCGTCCTCCGAGTAGCGGATGGCACTTAATGCTTCACCAAGGATGCAAATGGCGGTGCGGCTCCGAAGATCAAAGACGCGAGGAGTAATTTCCCTCAGCTTTACCCCTGCCTCTAACAAGCGGGCAGCAACTTTATGCACTGCAGGCGTAGTATTTTCATACTTAAACGAGCCTGTGTCGGTGCTAATTGCCACATATAGTGCGGTCGCAATACTTTCATCCACAGGAATTGCCATTTCCTCAAGGAGCTGGCAGATAATTTCCCCCGTCGCCGCTGCTCCCGGGTTTACAAAGTTCAGATTACCAAAGCAGCGGTTAGTTGGATGGTGATCTATATTAATAATTAGCAGCTCTTTAACCTGCTCCCAAATCGGTTTTATCCGATCCTGATCACTGCAGTCTAGGATAACGACACAATCAAAATCAGCTTTTGGTAGCAGTTTCTCCACGATCTTCTCCGAACCGTCCAGAAAGCTGTAACGGTCAGGTACGCTATCGACAGAAAACATAGTTACGGCGTAACCAGCCTGCTGCAGTGCCAGTCCCAACCCCAATAGTGAACCAATACTATCTCCATCCGGCATAATATGTGATGTCACCAATATGTTGCTGGAACTCTTCAAACGGACGGCTATCTCGGCTAGTCTATTCATTTGGTTCGCCGTCCCCAGAAGGATTGATTTCATGCAAGACACAGTTTATATGTGCGCCATAAGCTATTGACTTATCTAAGAGAAAGGAAATTTGCGGGGTATGACGCAAACGAATCCGGCGACCCACCTCTGTACGGACAAAACCAGCAGCCCTTGACAGTACAGACAGTATTTCCTGCTGCTCATGTTCGCTACCGAAAATACTGATGAAAACCTTTGCATGTCGCAGATCACGCGTCAAATTCACATTTGTAACGCTGATTATACCACCGGTACGCGGATCCTTTAATTCATTACGTAAAATATCGCTAATTTCACGCTTCATTTCTTCAGCTACACGTTGAGCCCTTTGTTCAGTCATCTAGATTCCTCCCTAGTCAGATCTTTAGAGGATTTCAAGGTTTGTATCGGTTATCATGACATTGCCGTCCTGCTCCACAAACAACAGCACCTGTTCCAGCTGACGATGTGCCAGAGCCGAATTTGCGGAAGCGCAAACAATAGTTAATACCGAGGCTTGCCACTTATCCTGCTTACCGGCTTCTGCAATGGAGACATTGAATTTCTGGCGAATACCAGTGATTAGTGGCCTAAGGACGGAACGTTTCTCCTTAAGCGAGCGGATACCCGGCAGGCGCAGCCCCATTGTCAGAACACCTACTACCATGGCTTAAGGCAACTCCACCTTTTGCATCGTATACGCTTCGATTATATCGCCCTCTCTATAATCATGAAATCTTTCCATCAAAATACCACAATCATAACCGGTAGCCACCTCGCGCACATCATCTTTAAAGCGTTTCAGTGTATCAATTTTTCCTTCATGAATCACAATACCATCCCGAATAATCCGGATATCTGCATTCCTGGTGATTTTACCCTCAGTTACATAGCAACCAGCAATAGTTCCCAGTCTAGATACTTTGAATAGATTCCGAACTTGAGCCTGACCCAAGATTGCTTCTTTAAACCGCGGAGCCAACATGCCGGTCATGGCCGCCTTCACTTCATCCAAAGCCTCGTAAATCACCCGATACAATCTGAATTCCACATTCTCCCGCTCTGCCATTTTACGGGCATTTGGTTCTGGTCGGACATTAAAGCCGATAATAATCGCATTAGAAGCAGAAGCCAGCATCACATCCGATTCGGTAATAGCTCCTACACCACTATGAATCACCTGCAAACGTACTTCACTATTTTCTAGTTTTAGGAGTGATTCGCGCAGCGCTTCCGCAGAGCCTTGCACATCAGCCTTAATAACGATGTTCAAATCTTTCAGTTCGCCTTCTTGAATTTTGCTAAATAAGTCGTCGAGCGAAACTTTAGTCAACTTCTTAAGCTCTACCTCACGTCGTTTCTCAGCACGCTTATCAGCCAATTGGCGGGCAACACGCTCGTCTGAAACAATCTGTAGTATATCGCCTGCTTCCGGAACTTCGTTTAGTCCAAGCACTTCCACAGGAGTGGAAGGACCGGCTTTTTTGAGGCGCTTCCCCTTATCGTCAACCATGGCTCTCACTTTACCGTAAATGGTCCCGCAGATGAAGGCATCGCCAACAGCAATGGTCCCATCTTGGATAAGCACTGTGGCTACCGGGCCGCGCCCCTTGTCTAGCTTGGCTTCCACAACAGTACCAATGGCCGGCTTGTCAGGGTTTGCTTTAAGTTCAGCCAGTTCGGCCACAATCAAAATCATTTCCATTAGCGTATCCAGGCCAAGTCGTTGCAGCGCTGATACTTCCACAATAACAGTATCGCCGCCCCATTCCTCCGAAACAAGATTGTATTCGGTCAGTTGTTGCTTAACCCGCTCCGGATTAGCATTTGGCTTATCTATTTTGTTTAATGCCACAATAATGGGCACACCGGCTGCTTTAACGTGGTTAATCGCTTCCACTGTCTGCGGCATTACACCGTCGTCAGCAGCCACTACCACTATGGCAATATCTGTCACTTGCGCTCCACGGGCACGCATGGCTGTAAAAGCTTCGTGGCCTGGCGTATCAAGGAAAACTACTTTTTTCCCCTGATATTCTGCTTGGTAGGCGCCGATATGCTGCGTGATCCCACCGGCCTCAAGAGAAGTTACATTGGCTTTTCGAATGGCGTCCAAGAGCGAAGTTTTGCCGTGATCCACATGACCGAGAATAGTAACAACCGGCGGACGCAGACGCAAATCTTCTTCACGATCTGCGACCGTTTCCACAAGACCGGCTTCGAGTTCATCTACCTTAATTTCCACTTCAAAACCATATTCTTCAGTCAGCAGCTGCCCAACTTCTATATTTACAGCTTGGTTAATAGTCGCCATCACACCCAGCGACATCAACCTGCCGATAATTTCTCCGGAGTTAACCCCCAGTTTGTCAGCCAGCTCTCCCACAGTAATCCGACCTTCTAGAATAACTGTACGCTCCTGTTTTTGTAGTTCATCTAAAACACGAGCCTCGCGTATTGCCCGTCGTTCCCGTTTATCTATCCTAGGCTTTTTTTCGCGAACAGGCGGTCTCTGAGCATGTGCGCCTTGGGGCCGAGTGCCATGGGGACGCTGCTGTTTATCGTATTGTGGCCGGGCTCCTTGTCCTTGAGCGCTTTGCGGGCGTACCCCTTGAGGGCGAACTGCTCCCTGTTG
>QLUI01000181.1 GCA_018725345.1 Bacillota bacterium
TTCTGGGGGTCAATCTGGGAAACGAGGTAGAAAGAAACAGAGCAAGGCGAAAAACCTGCTGGATCGCTTGAAAAAGTACCGTCAGGAGACGCTGGCCTTTATGTACGATTTCAGCGTTCCGTTTGACAACAATCAGGCCGAAAGGGATATTCGAATGATGAAGGTTCAACAGAAAATCTCAGGGACCTTTCGCAGTACTCAAGGAGCAGATATTTTCTGCCGTATTAGGGGCTACATCTCCACCGTCAGGAAGAACTCCCCTCCTGTGATCGACGCTATTCAAGTTGTCTTCGAGAAGAATCCTTTTATTCCGGCAGGCGCGGGCCCTTAACAATGGTGCTTTTGTTTGCCTCCATTATTATGGAGGTTGAATAGTTACACAGCCTTTATGCGAGGAGGGAGGTGATATTAAAAGCATCGCAAAAAATAAGTGTCCAGACGCTCTGAGAGAACTCTAAAAAGGAAGGAGGTGATACTAATGTGGAGTAAGCCCAAAGTCAAAATAACTGCTGGCCGTTGGCTGAAATGGGGCAAAGAAGGGCTCACCTAGGAAAGGTTGCCCCGTATTACCTTGGTAAGGCCCTGCTTTCATGCAGGGCCTTACCAAGAAACTAAGGGGAAAGGAGGATTAGTCTAGCAATGACTAGGAAAGCGTACGCTGCGCCATTTGGTATTGATAATGAATTATCTACTGAAGAGATAATCTCTCTTATTAGGGAATTTTTTAGTATAGGAGTTTATGACCTTGCTGTAACTGGTGGTGAGCCGCTTTGCCGCAAGGATTGGAGAGAAATTGTCCGGTTTGCTTCCAACATTGGAGAGTGGAAACTGACTTTAAATACAAACGGAATTTTGTGGGAGGAAGAGGATATCAAGTTTGTTGCGGAACACTGTGAATCTATAGGCATAATAGTTAGCTTGGATGGCTACAGCCCAAGAACATATGGTGTTTTGCGAAAAGACGGCCATCATCAGGGCGGAGACCGATTTTTCGCTAAAGTTGTCAAAAATGTGAAATTAATGAAAGAATATGGTTTAAAGGTCAGTATTAATTATACGATTACCTCACTTACTATCAACAATTTCTTTGAAACTTTGGAGTTTATCAGACATTTACGAATTGATGGATTTTTAGCCATTAAATTTTTCCCTTATGGGCGTGGGAAGGTAAATTTTGGCAAGCTTGAGATAAATTATGATGATTGGGAATCTTTCATCTTCCAAGCAACTCGCTCGAAAGAGTCTGATCCATCATTATCGTTCTTAGGGATTTCCACTACCTGCCCTTGGGAGTTTTACATCCCTCTTATGAGGCACGGCTATACTCAAGATGACATAGAGCGAATCTGGGATTATAATACTCCGTTAGCCAGCAAATCCTATAGTAGCATGCGGGATTTAGGATGCCATGCCGGCATAACCAGTTGTGCTATTTCGCCTGATGGGAGTGTTTTCCCCTGTGGTACAGTTTCTGCTAGGATACCTGGTCTCTTCTGTGGTAATGTTAGAGAAAGAAGTTTTCTTGAGATTTGGGAAGATTCTGAAATGTTCAAGAAACTGAGAAGCCTGGAACTAAACAAACTGAAGGGGCACTGCTCAAAATGTCAGTTCAAGGAACTGTGCGGTGGTGGGTGCCGGGCAAGAGCTTACGTGCTCAAAGGGGGCTTGGATGAAGTCGATCCAATTTGCCCATATCACCTATCATCAAATAGCTATAATATCCAAGGGAGGCAAAGTTAAATGGGAATTCTTTCATTGAAAACCGGTGATCGCGTCCTTCGTGTTAGGGAAGAAGATTTTGGCTGTGCCATCTTTTCAAATAATCGATATGCTGAAGGGGATAAGATGACCTTCGAGGTGCTAAAGACGCTCTCAGAAAGCGAGGCCGAGCTATCCAAAACTATACAGACCCTTTCCTGCAAATATAAAGTTGCTGAAAAGCAGATCGTTATTGATCTCATCGAAATGTTTGAAGAGTTTAATAGGGAAGGCTGGTTTATCGAAATCTATGAACAGTTGATCTCTTGGAGGAACAAGAATGCACTCTCCGAACCAAATACTCATTGAACTAACAACGCAATGTAATTACCACTGCAGCCACTGCTATGCTGATGCTGGCCCCGGGGGGAAAGGTGAGATTCCTTTTGAACAACTCACCACTTTGCTTGACCAGATTTTTGATATGGGCATTATCTGGGTAGGTTTTACCGGCGGGGAACCTCTTCTACGAAAAGATATATTAAAAATCCTTAGCTATATAAAAAAATACGGCGAAAGTCAAATCTACACCTTACTAACAAACGGTACTCTCTTAAATCCCCAGTTTCTGGAGAAATTTTTGCAGATTCAAAAAGAGCTTTGCATTAATGTGCAGATTAGCCTGGATGGGCACAATTACGAAACATTCTCTCGCCAGCGGGGAGGGACAAAGCAGCAGTTTGATACCGTCATACAGAATATTCGATTTTTGAAAGAAAAAGGAGTAAATATAATTACCTTCTTTAGTGTTAGTGATAGCACTATTGGCCACGCTCTTGATACAGCAAGATTTGCTCTCTTCGAGTTGGGAGTAGACCAATTCCTTCTTTCCACGCTCTTTATAGCCGGCCGCGCTTCACAAAATTACCGGCTATTGGAATATCAATATGAACAATGGCAAAATTTGCTTCTCGAAGTGACAGATATAAAAAATACATGAAGTGGGGTAAACATTCTCAAAAGTTGGAGATATCGTTTAAAACTCTATACGAATTAGTCGTCCCATTAGAAGAAAGTGGCCGTACAGACGATTTACGAGAAGTCTGGCAATTTGATCCAGCAAGCTTTTCTTCTCGCTACAGAAAAGTTTTTTGTGAAGCTGGTTGGACGGACCTCTGTATCAGTGCTGGAGGATCAGTCTATGGCTGCGTACCCGCTATTAATTCATCTTTTGTAGCTGGTGATCTGAATAACGCTTCATTGCGAGAAATCTGGACCGAATCCAAAATCCTAAACTGGTTTCGTGAGATAGTGCCCCAAGTAGTTGGTCAAAGAGAACCTTGTTGTGATTGTGTGTGTTGCCCCATTTGTGCTGGAGGATGCCGCATTTCCGCTTTGTATTTAACTGGTGACAGGATGGCGCCTGATCCGCGCTGTCCACTAGTTCGAAGGTATAATGAGAAAAGAAGAAGTACCTATAACTTTAGAAGAGAGATTGCTCATGACGAAAAAGAAAGTTGACGTTCTGGTCATTGTTCCACCAAGACAGCCACAGATAAAACATATGATTTGCAAATCGTATCCCGGATATCCCCCGGTCGATGAAGTTCCACTCAGAGTGGCTGCGATGCTAGAAAAAGGAGGATTTAGTACCGAATTTCTCCCTTTATACAATATATACTGGCAATTTCATCCGGAAGCAGAATTCGACGAAATAGTGGAAATCTGCAAAAGCTACAATTTTTCTGCAGCCCTTTTCATAAATGACTACTACATTGCCGATAGAAGTGCGACTGCCTATCACTATTCGCTGAAACTTGCTCATGCTGTTCGGGAATTCGCTCCTAATGCGAAAATAGTTCTCTCTGGTCGCCATGTCACTGCCCTGGGTCAAAAAGTTTTTTCAGATTCATGTGACATTGATGTTGTAGTGATTGGAGAATGTGAAGGGATCACTTGTGCACTACTCCGTAAGTTGCTAAGCGGGGAGAGTATGCATGATCTAAAAGGTATCGTCTATTTAGAAAAGGGAGAAGTGTTACAGAATGGCAGTTATGCATTAGTAGAAGACCTTGATGATCTACCGGTTCCTGCTTATCACCTTTTAAAACCTCACGTTGCGACCATTATCGAGAACACTAAGAGGCTGGGAAATAAAATTGAGCTTTCGCTTCGCTCCTCAAGAGGCTGTATCTTTTCCTGTGCTTTTTGTGGCGGTGTACCGCAATGGAACTGCTATAGGATGAGGAGTGCTGCTAAACTTGGAGAAGATATTGATTATGCCCAAACTATTTTGGGCGATACAGCATCTTTGGCTTATTTAGACGATGAAAACTTTGCTGTGAATAAAAAACATGTGCGGGAGGTAGCAGATATCTTGGAATACCGCGGAATACAACTCGACATGGTACTAGTATCAGTCCCTTCTTTCGATGCTGCAGTTGCCCGTGAATTGGCCCGGGTTTGTACCACAGTCGCCTTCGGCGCAGAAAACTGTTGTGATGAGGTTTTAAGAAATGTCAACAAAAAGCCGATCTTCTCGGACACAATGAATGCTGTAAAGGTTGCAAAAGAGGCTGGACTTTCTGTCAATCTCTATTGGATCGTTGGGCTACCTGAAGAGAACTGCGAGATCGCCTTGCTCAACCTTAGGAAAATGTATGAACTACTAGTTACAAGACAGGTAGACAACATTTCAATCGCTATGTTTTCACCCTTTCCGGGATGCGCTATTACCGAAGATCCTGAAAAGTATCA
>QLUI01000182.1 GCA_018725345.1 Bacillota bacterium
AAAGCCTTTACCCTTGACAGCCCCAGGGCGAGGGGTATAATCTTTATACAGGTCGAGGCACTCAAGAATAGTGGGCGTCATTTGACAGTATTACATATACCACATTTCATTAAACCTGTCAAGTACAATTTTTGGAAAAACTTACCTGTTACTTAGCTTGTAACTACCCATTTTATGCGAATAATGTCGAGTAATACACTATATGTTGTGGTTAATGCACTTCCATACCTGCTATCTAGTGGCTGAGTAGTTACAACCTGTCAAGTACAATTTTTGGAAAAACTTACCTGTTACCATTTTATCTGCATTCCGCACGCAAAGCTAAGGAAAGATACCCCTCACTTTCGGATGGATTATCCTCTTGAAGCTAAACTGCGGAATGCAGGTTTTAAATGGCTTAACAACTACCGCTTCGGTTACCTAGTTAAATGGCTTGACACGGCACATCCAAGCAGGCTGAATAGTTACCTCAATATAGGGATATGGCAGACCCCACCTTTTCTGCATGTCGCAAATCATAATAGCCGATTTTCCTTACCCAATAAAAGCCTAATGTATATCAAGTATCTTTACCTTTATCACTGCCTTGGGCTTGGGGCGCCCCATTCTTTCCAGCATAGCAGCTATCTCATCATACAGGTCACCGCTGGGGCAAACCTCAGCCTCCCCCAAACATCTAACCTGAGCAAACTTTGAAGGATCAACCACAGCAATCGCTACCTGGGGATTGTCCAGGATATTCTTGTAGGTAGTCTCTCCGGCTACCTCGCCAAAGGCTAATGTAGTATCATCTATCAGCTTTGTCGACCCCTTAGCAACTACATTTGGCTTCCCATCCTTGCTTGCCGTAGCCACCATCCAGATTCGCTGCTCTGATAGTAACTTTTTCTGCTCCTCGGTTAAACTCTTTATCGCCACATCCCCCCCATTCCCTTAGGATTTATACATGGATCCGTGAACACAGATTCACTCACCTTCACCCTGTAGGTGAAGGAATTAAGTTTGACTTCACGGATTCAGGTTTATAGTATTACCTGAATCCGTGAAGCGATGACCGAGAGTTACCCGCTGATCACTTCCGAATATATTAGGTTGAGGGTATTTTAACCGGGCACTGAACCCCCATAATATACCCTGGGTAACAAAGTGGCTATCGCCCTAACCTTATTCTTTCCTCCTCAAGCATCCTGACTTGGAAGGCCTCGTGCTCGGGTCTCCAGACGCCCAGGTCCTTAAAAGCCCTTACCGCACCAGAATGGAAGGGGACGGGCGTTAAAACATCCGGGTGAGGGAGTATTTTTTCAACCGTATACTCATCACGCAAGGTAAAGTGAATGTCCTTAAAGTGGTCATACCCTTCAATCACCCCTCTAACAAAGTAATAGACTTTCGCCTCATCGGCGTCTTCCCAGGCAGCTTTGGGGTTAACAAAAGGTATTGTCCATATTCCTTCTTCAGGCATCCCTGCTGCCTTCAGGTCCCAAACTGCTGGGGTATCCCATGTGTAGGGGACTAAAGCGGCGAATGGATGATATTTTCGGATTATCTCCCACTTCGGATCGCCTTTATCGGGCTGCTCCATAAATTGCAGTCCCACCAGCGCTTGAATCTCGGCAACGAGTCCTGTCCCTGGGCCCATTACGGCAACATCAACAGTACCCTCTTGAAGACCAACCCAAGTTGCAGGAAGGCTAGGGAATGGCACTTCCCTGACTCTTCCCTCAAGGTCATAAGCCGCTATGAAACCAACCATCAGGGAATCAATCACGAAATCACCCGGTATGCGGGGCACCCGCAACCCTTTAGCGGCAAATTCTTCCCAGGTTGTTACCCCCGTGTCGGGCCGAGTCATCCATGACATGTGAATCATATAACCATGCATGACCTGGCGAACCGGTTGTGGCCCCCAGGTTATATATGGCTCTGCCCCCTCACCTCGTGCCGCCCATATCATAATGATAGGCGATGCCAAGGCTATATCAATCTCCAGCGCCCTGATAGCGGCCATTCGGGAAGCCATAGACGGGATAGGCTCGACAAGTGTTCTGATGCCCTGCGTCTTCTCAACCCCCAATGCCAATCCCGAAGCCACTACATAACCCCGTGAGCCCACACCCAGAGAACCCACCGAAATAATCTGGGGCTTTTCTAGGACTCCGACCTCCGGCTCCTCGTCTACGACGACTGGCCGAGGACAACCGGTAGCAACCAGACTAGCGGCTAAGAGCACCACCAACAGACTTAGCAACATTTTCCTTCTCACGATTTACCTCCTTATTATAACTTTCCCTTGACATGCGCCTCTCTAGGGATACTCTATCACATATCTCACCCCCTCGTCTGACATAGGTCTTGCAGGGTGTAGAGTAGGGAACAGGCGAACAGCGGTCACCTGTTTTTCCAGTTCCCCCTCATCGAACCGTGCGTGAGGTTTTCCCTCACACGGCTCTCGGACAACAACAGTTTAGTTTCTCCAAAAGCTAGCTTCAATATACCACATTTCATTAAACCTGTCAAGCACAATTTTTGGAAAAACTTACCTGTTACCTCGGACAACCCTTCACCTTCAAGCCCTTCGCCATGAAACTCGGTAGTCATTATACAGTCCAAGGTCTTTGTAAAGATAGTCCCTGCTAATCCCCTTCCATCCATATCCTGCCAACTCACGGATTAAGGTCATTATTAAACACTCTTTTCTATTTTCTGCAGACAACTAACGCAAACAGGCTCATCATCCACCCACGCTCCGTCCGGCTCTATCTCAGGAAACTTCTTGCTTAAACTCATTATGGGGTGCCCACAGATAGAACAAAATGCTGTCGGCTTTGCGCAACCTCCACACGGCATTTCCATGCACCTCCCCTTTTAAATTTCCCCAAACCGCCTGTGAAGTTCCACCGCAATGTAAAAGAGGGCCTTCTGCGACAATAACACCACACGCCTGCCATAATTTCCTGGGGGATAGATTGTTCCTTTGGTTTAGGTCAGAAGGGAAAACTTACCCTTTCTTCTCCTCAACACCTAGGGGAAGCTCAGCCCGACTCACCGGCTTGGAATACCAAGATAACCCTCACTTCGTTCGGGTAAATTCAAATTGTAAATTGTAAATTGCAAAAGTCAAATTTCCCCCCCCCGACAAATATTACACGGGGCAAGTCAGTTTTTTATGAAATTTTCCTTTTGTATTTTTCAATTTGCACTCTGCACTTTGAAATTCCTATGCCGCAAACTAAGCCCGCTTTAGGATGCTCCTCACACCAAACTAAGTTGCCGTCTTTACCCTCAGGCACCGCGCCGCCCGGTACAAAGTACTTCTTGCCCTTTTCTTCTGCCATACTACCCCCTTTCTCTCCTTCAAATAGTAGATTGTTTACCACCCTTTTGCTTGGTTCGTCATAGCAGGGAATGCTTCAAAAAGCCCGTCCTATTGTAGTTTCAAGGCGGTACGAGGCAAGTTTTTCCCTGACTGCTTCAGCTTCTTCGTCCGATATTTTTTCAAGATCGCCAAATGGAGACTCTAAACCCAAGAATTTATATTTCTGCTCGGCCAACTTATGAAGGGGTTCAATATCAACCGCTTTTATGCCCAGGGAGCGGGCAAATTCCACCGTTTCCTCTAGATTCCTCTCGGAATCATTAACCCCTTTTACCAGCGGAAGCGAGATTCTAACCTCTCGTTTTTTAGCCATGAGCTCGGCATTCTTAAGTACGAGCTCATTTGAAACCCCGGTCCATTTGTTATGCTCCACCGGGTCCATATGCTTAATATCCAGGAGCACGAGATCGACGTATTTTAAGACTTTTTCTACATCCTCGGGCTTTGCAAATCCGCTTGTATCAAGCGCGGTAGGAATCGCTTTCCTTTTACACAGCCGGAAAACCTCAGCCACAAAATCGGGCTGCATCAAAGGCTCTCCCCCTGATATTGTCACCCCTCCACCGGAAGTTCGGTAAAATATCATGTCCTCCTCTGCTACCCTGACCACCTCTTCTGCCGTCATCTCCATCCCTGTTTTTCGAAGCGCTTCATGTTTACAAACTTCTACACATTGCATACACAGGGTACAGCGCTGCCGATCGATTTTGTTCTCCTTGCTCATACTGATCGTGCCTTCTTCTGGACATGCCTCTACGCATTTCCCACACTCCCGGCATCTTATAGGGATAAACATTATCTCCGGATAAAGTTCCCAGCTCTCCGGATTATCGCACCATTTGCACCTCAGCGGACAACCCTTCACGAAAACTGTTGTTCTAATCCCGGGTCCATCGTGAATAGAGAACTTCTGAATGTTTGTTACTACCCCTTTTATGACAACCTCCTTAAGCCTTGAAAAGGCGGTTTTATTTAGTCTTTTCGTAACTATTCAGCCTCCATAATAATGATAGCAAACAAAAGCACCATTGTCAAGGACCCCCGCCTGCCGGAATAAAAGGATTCTTCTCGA
>QLUI01000183.1 GCA_018725345.1 Bacillota bacterium
ATTGTTCAATGGATTTTTTTCTCTCATATATTTGCCTCCTTTATATAACTAAGCATACTCGTTTTTTTGGATTGTCTATTTCTTCTAAATACTCATTTCTTTCTATGTTCATTAAAGTTTCCATGGTTGTTGCTACAAACTTATCCATTGATAATGAATCTAAATTTTCTCTTAAACTTTTTATGCTATTTTCTAACATTTTAGTTGTCTTGTCGTTATTGTTTTTCATATACTTGCTTTATCACACAGACACACTTTTGTGTAGGGTCTCTAGGGTTCTCGTGCGGGAGGAATGCGTGGCGGATTTTTTGCGGGTTTGGAAAAAGAAAAGGCTCTGCGGATTTATCCACAGAGCTTATTGGGTTGAGTGAACCTAATCTAATTCAGATCGGGAACTTCGGTGCTCTTGGCAACTATCGCGACCTTAGCAAGAAGACGAAGCCCTTGCACGTGATCGTCCTCGCTTCCGGCCCCACAGAGATCCTCGAGCACTACCACGCGGTAGTCGCGATCATGTGCTTCCCGGGCTGCCGACTGAACAGCGATGTCCGTCGCTACGCCGCCAAGGAGAAGAGCATCTACCTTGAGCGTGCGCAGAATCGCTTCGAGCGACGTCGCGTAGAACACGCTGACGCGGTGCTTGATGATGAGAAAATCCGTGTCGGTCCTGTTGAGGGACTCGTGGATTTCCGTTGCCCACGCACCGAGCTGGAGCGCGCCGAACTTCTTGGCGGCACCAAAGAGCGGGGAGGACTCGGGCCATTCGCGATAATCGGGCGAAAACCCGACACAAACGAAGATGACAGGAATGTCTTTCGCTCGTGCTTTCGCGATGGCGGCGTTGACGTTTTCGAGAACGCCGTGTGTCTTCACGAAAGTCGGATAGCCCTTGCCGGCGAACTTCCCTTTTTCATCAACGATCTCGTTGATGAAGTCGATAAGGATGAGTGCTGATTTCATGGTTTCTCCTTTCATGGTTGTTGTGTTGGAGAAAGATTTTGCAGGAACGCCACAAAATCTTCCACTGTCTCTAGTATATACTCCGGCGAGAACTTTTTCAAGTAGCTCGACGGATGATATCCGTACCCGACGCAAGCGATGTCCACCGGAACGTCCCGGCAGTAAAGCACATCGCTTGCGAGATCGCCCACATAGAGCGTGCTCGACACTTCTGCATTGAACAGCGTGAGAGCGCTACGGATTTTCTCCGTTTTTGTCTTGCGCTGTTCTCTGCCATAAACACTCTGCGCGAAAGTTTCGTCAAACTCCTCACACTTCCGAAGTATGGCGAACACCGCTTCGGAATAGCTTGAAGTAATGATGACTTTTGGCAGAGTGCAGTTTGCAAGAGCGCGTACCGCCTCGTGGAATGGCTCCACTTCGGCGGCACGCTGATTCATCGCGCTTGAGTGGCAATCGAAAAACTCCCGCGTCTCTTCATCGGAAAGACCAAAAGTATAGAGCGAGTGTCGCAACTCTACGCTGTACACTCGTGCCATATCCTCATTGGTTTTCACTTCGGGGATTGACGGAAATCTTGCGCGCAAACGATTGATCTCCTCCATGCATATTTGCAGACTGTTGGAGATCACGCCGTCGAAGTCGAGAAAGAGCAGGCGGTACTTTTTCATTTCTCGTCCTCCCCGCTCGGTTTCGGCAAAAGCGGCCAATCGTATGTTCTCGGAGCCTTGTAGAACTCCTGAAGCATATCAGCCAGCTCTTGTGTGAGATGACCCATCGCCACGCCAACCTTGAGGATGTTCGGGTAGCTCGTGAGAGAGTAGATACCGCCCAAGTTGAGCGGCTCAAACTTCTTCCACATGCTCTCGAAGCACCAGTTGGTGATGGTAACGAATCCAAGCGTTTTGATCTGGAACTCCCAATCAAGCGCTTCGATACCCTTGAGGATAGTGTCTCCACTACCACAAAGGTCGTCGATGATCACGGCCCTGAGGTTCCGCTCCGGGTTGCCTTCAACGAGGTGTCCGACCCCGTAAGCTTTTGGAGTCCCACGAATGAATCCCATAGGGAGTGTCATCCGCGTAGCGATTCGCGCCGCCCACGACACACCAGCCGAAGCGAGGCCGATGATGATCTGCGTTTCCGGGAACTTGAGACGAATGATTGTCTCAATATATGCCGTGCACGCTTCGTAAGCAAGGTACGAGCGGTTGAGATACCTGCAATTACAGTAGCAGGGAGCTCGAATACCGCTTTTCCAGATGAACCAGTCTTCGCGCTTCCTGTTGAAATCCACGAGATAGGACTCGGTTTCAAACAAGATTTGCGCGGTGTGGTCGCCGATTTCCTGATTCCAGACTGTCGTTTTCATGTCGTGCCTCCTTCTGTTTCGTTGAGGTTGAGTATTCCCAGTTTCGGGAACGATAGGCTTGGCCCTTTCTTTGGACGCTGTAAGCGGCTGCTTTTTGAGCAAACGCCAAACTTTCTTCAAACGGGTACCTTTTGTGCAGAAGTGCAACAAAGGTACCGCAAAAGCAATCACCTGCGCCGGTGGTATCAACCACCTTAGCGACTTTTTGGGCAGACTGTCGAATTACTTGGTTGCCCTGTATCGCTACAAGACCGTTTTCACCAAGCGTTACGACAATGGTCTTTTCTCCGATTCGCTCCCGCCACAGAAGGGCTACTTTCACGGCTTTTTCCGGAGACGAGATGAGGTTGGTAAGACCGACTACCTGCGCCAGCTCCAACTCGTTGAGTACGAAAATGTCCGTTTGCTCAATGAGTTTGTTTGGTATCGGGCGCATTGGCGAAGGATTCAGGACCGTTGTCGATCCAAATTTCTTCGCTTTCGCAAACGCGTAGCCAACGATATCGAGGGGAACCTCGAACTGCAAGACAAGATATCGGATAGCAGAACTCTGCTTGTCCAAATATTGTTCCACCATTGCTTACTGAAGCAATGCATTGCTTGCGGGGATGACGATGATCTGGTTGTTACCAGCGTTATCTACCGCTACGATTGCTGTGCCAGACGTATCCTTTGCTTTTGCAACAGCGTCAATGTTGACGCCGGCAGTAGTCAAATGACTACGAAGCATTTTGCCGAACTCGTCATTGCCAAGCGCCCCAATGAGATCCACCGGAACGCCCATATTGGTGATGGCTTGGTTCGCACCTTTGCCACCGGGCATCAGATCACAGGTTAGACCAGTGATTGTTTCTCCTGCTTGCGGGAATCTATCAACACGGACAACCACGTCCATGTTGATACTTCCGAGCACACATGCTTTGGAAGTCATGGCTGTCCTCCTTTTTGGTTGTGAAAGAACTTACTCCGGAACTATTCCAGAGTTCGTGTCATCCTAACATATAAAGCGATGAATGTAAAGCGTCAGTCTTATCCAATACAAAACAACCCTGAAATGAAGCTTGTTTCCAACACAAAACGACCCTGAAATTGATGTTGTAAATAAAGGGAAAGGTCGCCAAAATTGAGGTATATGAAAATCAATATGGACGACTCTTACATAATTAGTATTGTACAAATTAAGGAATTTTTAAAGCTTAATGGTGACATCCATTTTAAAGCTATTTCTAAGAAAGAAAAGAAGAGAAAAAAGGACCGTTCAAATAATTGTGGCTGGAGTTCTTAATTAGTTATAATCTTTTTAAAGTGTTTGTAGTTTGAAATGGGATATTTCATATAGTTCTTTTCTTCAAATTCTTTGATAACCATAAATAGGTAATCAAGGAGTCTATCTGGCGATTCAAACGATAATTTATTATTGGTAATGTCCATACACATATGGCGGTTTTTACTTCAAACCATTAAGGTAGAGGTAGGGGTATATGTGTATAAATATGCCAAAAACAATTAAAAAAGAAAGATTAAGATGGGGTATATTATCTATCTTCAATAGAGAGGTCAAATTAAAAGATACAATCAAGGCATGCCCTAATGGGAAGAGAACGTTAGAAAGATGGATTTCTAATTATAGGAAGTATAGAGAGATAGGAGTTGAACCAAAATCAACTAGACCTAAGACCAATCCAAGTGAAACACCCATCCGAATAAAAGAAAGAATTATTGAATTAAGTGAAACTAATCTTTGTGCTAAAAAATTGTTTTGGAAGCTAGAAAAAAAGAATATAGTGGTTAATAAAAATACAATTCAAAAAATCATTAAAAAAGAGGGGTTAGTTAGAAAATATCGTATTAGAAAATTGAAGCATAAATATATTAAGATTCCACTGAAACAAGGAGAATTACAGAGATAGATGTAAAATATGTCCCAGATTTAATTAAAAATATTTGTTTTAATCGAAACCCACGAATATACTTGTTGGTATTCATTTACGATTCCCTCCTTCCAATATTTAATTTGAAAAGAACTAAAACCGCCTCTCGCCCAAAACCGCATTTAAAGTCAATTTATTG
>QLUI01000184.1 GCA_018725345.1 Bacillota bacterium
AGCTTCCGCCGATTTTTCTAGGCATGACGAAAATATCTGTCTCATATACATAAATTAGCGAGGGGAGGAATGTTTGTGCATAAACAACTTGAGCTACCCTACTATTATTGTGCAGAAAATCAGAACTATTTTTTACAGTTATGCGAACAGGAACTAATTCTTTTCCGCCGCTCACAGCGGAGCAGCTGGTCAGAAAAAACCATTATCTTCAGCAGTTGCCTGTATTTCCATGCGGCACCAGATCGGGAAGGCATACTGCATATCTTGGCCGCTGACGACAATCATAATCTTTGTTATCTGCTGGCTGATGAAAATAATGTCTGGAAAGCGCCGTTTTTCGTCAAGAAGTCACATGCGCCTTTCCTGTTCACATTTTCTGCCACCGGTCACGCATATTTTTGCGGAAACCACGCCGGCAGGCTTATAGAAGCAGTCTTCTCGGCAGAGCATGGTTGGAGCGAAAGAAAAGGGAACGTCAAGCCGAAGCAATTTTTCTGCGCAGCACCCTTTCTAAAAACCAAGCTAAAATCGAGACGCTGCAAAAAAAAAATATATGAGCAGGAAATCGAGGCGGCACACGGGAAAAGTTTTTTAGAAAAATTTACCTACATAATCCCTAAAAAGCCATCTAGGAAAGACTGAGTATTTTTTTTCAGACAAGAGAACTCTCAGTCACGATAGGATAGGTTATCCGGCAATGGGAACCGATAAAGAGAGGATAAAAGGCCGACCAGGGAAATAGCTGCAGCAAAAAGCATTACTGCCCGGTAACCGAAGAACTGGGAGATAACTCCGCCCAGTAAAGGGCCAATGGCGCCGCTCAAGTTTATGACTGAGAAGAATACGCCGCTTGCGGTGCCTTTTTCTTCGCCACTTCGCAGGACGATAAGAAGAGAGCCAACGTAAAGGAAAGCCCAGGAAAAACCTAAGATAACCTGGAGAGGTAAAATCTGAAGATAATAACTACTTGCGGCATAACCTAGGAAGACTATAATAGAAAGCCCCTGCCCTATCAGGAAAACCGCTTTGTCTGAAAATCTATCCACAAAGCGCATTGCCAAAAACTGAAAAGCAAAATTAATGATCCACAGCAGCCCAATCCATGTCTTAGAGGCTCCCAGCGAAGCAAAGAAGAGGGGCAGGATAATCCAAGTAGCTGTGGCGCCCAGGTGTCGAAGAAAAAAAGCAAACAGTACACCGCGGTTACGCCGGACAACTATTAAAGGCCGGAGAATACTTTTAGGCTCAGGCGAAATTCTTTCCCGCATGCACAGCGAGACAAGAAAAGCGACAAAAGAAAGTAGCGCACTAAAAGTGAACAGCGTATTGTGGGCAGTCAATAATGCGGCAGCCGCAGCCCCACCAATCCAACCAAGCGAACCATACGAACTAAATTTTCCCATATCACCCTTGGATTCATAAATATAGGCGGTGAGCGCTGCCGTGGAGATGCCTAGACTAAATCCAACTAAGGCGCGAACAACAAACAAAGTAACCAGACTAAAGGAAAGCGTCTGAGCCAAAAAAGCGATACTGCTTGCGGCCAAGCCGAAGCGAATAAAAATCAGCCTGCCCAGCAAATCGGATTTCCAACCAAAAAAGAGCGAGGAAAACAAATAAGCAAAGCCGAAAGCGGCTCCTACCAAGCCGACCTGGAAAGAGGATGCGCCTAATTCAGTACTAAACAGCGGTATAAACATATGGGAAGACATAATAGCACAGTAGAGGAAAAAATTAACCAGGTTGGACTGCAACCTAGCTGCGTCTTGTGTATCGAAAAGCATCCCTTTTTCTCCATTCCAACAACATGTCATAACGCTATCTAGACACTATGGGCAAATACAAGCTTGATGCCATGCCAACTTGTCTGTAAACAGTTTAGCTAATTATATAGCGCAACTATGTACTTCGTCAAAATAACTTTAGAGCAGCAGCCAGTGTCGCTCCAACAGCTGCTCCTACCGCTAAAGCAAACCCTAGCGCATGGATAACCCCTTCCTCGCCATCTCCCCACCATCCCATCTGTCTTTTTACTTTGATGGTAGAGCATCTGGTCGAATTTATCCAGCGCCGTTAAGTCGCCAACCCATTCACGAGATTTCGTTTCGGAAAAAAGCGGCCACCCATTTCGGTCACAGCCCAAAAGTGGCCGGATAAAACCGAAACAGATGGCCGGATTGGCCCGAAATACGCAGTATTGTTTCAACTACCTCTTCCTTTTTTAGGTCTAATAATTAGTCAGTCTTACGCACGGATAAGAGTAAAATCGATTTGGCGACTATCTTTATTAACGCTTCTAAGAATGACTCGAACAGGCTGTCCGATGCGGTACGCCTTCCCGGTTCTTTCACCGATGAGAGTCATTTTAGCATCATGAAAATTATAATAGTCATCCTCCATACTGGAAACATGAATTAACCCTTCCACCAAGTTATCGAGTTCAGCAAACAGGCCAAAGGAAGTAACGCCAGAAATGACGGCATCATACTCCTGACCTTCCTTTCCTTCCATGAACTCGACTTTTTTCATATCAACACTCTCCCGCTCTGCTTCCATGGCTAAGCGCTCACGAGTGGATGAGCGGTCTGCGGCATGATAGTTATTGCTTGCAATTTTGGCAAGTCTTTTTGCCGTCGGGTTCCCAGACAGGTATTCGCGTAACAGTCGATGGATCACCAGGTCAGGATAACGGCGAATAGGAGAAGTGAAGTGGGTGTAATATTCGGCAGCCAAGCCGTAGTGAACTGCGTTTTCTGAAGAATAGCGAGCCTGCTTCATGGCCCTTAAAAGCACCGTGCTCACAACCCGCTCCTCCGGTTTCCCTGCTATATTGCGCAACAGGGCCTGCAGAGAGGATGAGTGAATTTTTTCCGGAGCACCTTTGATGGAGAGACCAAGGCTCTGCACAAAATCACGGAAGTGAAGCATCTTGTCATCGGCAGGCTTTTCATGCACCCGGTAAATAAAGGGAAGCTTCAGTCGAAAGAAATGTTCAGCCACCGTTTCATTACAAACCAACATAAACTCTTCAATGATAAGCTCTGCAATGGTGCGGGGACGCCTCTCAAGAGCAATCGGCTTACCGTCATCATCTAGTTTCACTTTTATTTCGGGAACTGCAAAATCCAAGGCACCGCGATTAAAGCGCTTCTCTCTGAGCAGTAAAGCTAGGCGGCGCATTTCTTCAAACATGGGCACAAGAAGAGTGTACCGCTTGCGCAAATCTTCGTTATTCTCTTCAAGGATGCCCCAAACGTCATCGTAAGTCATTCTTTCTTGAGTACAGATTACACTGGGGACAAAATGATGAGCGAGCAATTTTCCCTGATGATTAAATTCCATAAAGGCACTTATGGCCAAGCGGTCAACATTGGGATTTAGGCTGCAAAGATCATTGGAAAGTTGCGGCGGCAGCATGGGGATAACACGATCCACCAAGTAAATGCTGGTGCCGCGCTGAAATGCTTCATTATCTAAAGCTGTGCCTTCTTTGACATAATAGCCGACATCTGCTATATGAACTCCCAACTCCCAGTTTCCATTTTCTTTTTTGTGAAGCGAGACGGCGTCATCCAAATCCTTAGCATCAGCCCCATCAATCGTCACCATGGTAAGTTCACGCAGATCGCGCCGGCCTGCCAGTTCATCTGCAGACAATTGACGGCCATATGCTTCCAGCTCTTTCAATACGGCATGGGGGAACTCCTCAGGCAATTCATGTTTTCTGATAATGGAAAGAGTGTCTACCCCTTTCTCCCCTAAGAATCCAAGGACATCAACGATAGTTCCCTCAGGATTGCGTCTTTGTTCCGGCCAACGAGTAATTTCAACCTGAACTTTCATGCCGTTTTTGAGTTGTTTTGCCTCTTTTTTATGAATAAAAATATCCTGTGATATACGCTGGTCGTCTGGTATGACAAATCCGTACTGCGGACCGGCTTCATAGCGACCCACTATCAGCTTGGAGCGACGCTGCAGAATGCGAATAATTTCACCTTCGTTATTCCTGTTGCTACCAGAACTTTTAACTAAACGCGCCACCACTTTATCGCCGTGCATAGCACCATTCATCTGGCCGGCAGGCACAAAAAGGTCGCTGGTATCGGGGTTGTCCTGGATAATAAAACCGAAACCAGACTGATGGCCTTGGAGCTTGCCAACCACCAGGTTCATTTTTTCCGGTAAACCATAAAGACCATTACGATTTCTAATTACTTTGCCTTCCTTTTCCATTTCCTCCAGAGCCCCTTGAAAGCGTTTGATATCATTCTTTTCGCTTATGCCAAGCTGCCGACTTAACTCTTCTGCTTTAAGTGGCTTGTATGCGACTTCACGCATATAATTTAAAACTTTTTCCTCAAAAATCATATTTCTGCCTCATTTCTTTTGGGATCTCCTAG